>NZ_SSDM01000356.1:0-4956 GCF_004794375.1 Microbacterium sp. K35
GCTCGTGCTGCCCCAGGCCCCCGCGGCCGGGGGCAGCACGAGCGGGAACACCCGCAGCGACAGCAGCGAGCCGATCGCGATCGCCAGGGCCGTGCGCCGCCAGGCGAGCTCCGTGCGCTCGGGCTGCAGCCCCGGGTCGTACAGGCGATCCGGTTCCGCCGCCCCCCGCCGCATCAGGGCCGCCGCCCCGTCAGCGCCACAGCACGCCCGCGAGGACGAGCAGGCCGACCGTCACCACGACCACCGCGAGCAGCACGGCGGAGAGCGCCCCGGGCAGCGGCCGCGACTGGCGCAGCGCCCGCTCGGCCCGCATCCACTCGAACCACGCGAGGGGAGCGACCGCGGTGCCCGCGACCATCAGCAGCAGCGACGCCGCGAGCCGGAATCCCGGGTGCAGGTCGAGCCCCAGCACCTCCAGGGCCACACCGCCCGCGATCAGCGCGAGGCCGGTGCGGGTCCAGGCCAGGAACGTGCGCTCGTTCGCGAGCGAGAACCGCGGATCGGGCTCCTCGCCCACGCGGTAGACGGAGGCGGGGAAGCGGCGCATGGCCTCATCGTAGCGGCGCATCCGCCGCTCAGCGCTCGTGCACGGGACGCCCGGCGAACCAGGTCGACACGACCTCCGTGTGCACGATCTCCTCGGCGGGCCCGGCGATCGCGTCACGCTCCAGCACCACGAAGTCCGCGGACTTGCCCGGCGTGAGGGAGCCCGTCTCGGCGCCGAGACCCATCGCGGTCGCGGCGTTGATCGTGAACACCTCCAGCGCCTCCTCGGCCGTGAGCGCCTGCTCCGGCCACAGCGTGCCCGGCGCGCGCCGGAGCGGATCGGCGCGGGTCACCAGGCCCTGCAGTCCCTCCAGGGTGTTCGGCGACTCGCTCACCGGCCAGTCCGAACCGCCGGCGACGAGGGCGCCCGCGTCGAGCAGCGACCGGTTGGGCTGCGAGTGCTCGGCCCGCGCGCCCAGCACGTCGGCCAGCGCCTGCGGGATCACGCCCGGATACCAGATGAAGGGCGAGATGTCGGCCGAGACGTCGAGCGCCGCCAGCCGCGGGATGTCGCTCTCGGCGAGGAACTGCCCGTGCGCGATCTGCACGGGCGTGGTGAACCCGTCCGCCCTGAGCTGCTCCGCGGCGTCGAGCACGAGCCGCGCCGAGCCGTCGCCCGTGCAGTGCACCTTGGCGCCCAGGCCGCGGGCGGCGACCGTGCGCAGCCAGCCGGTGAGCTCGTCGAGGGTCATGGTCGTCTCGCCGTGGAAGTGCGCGCCGTGCACCGGGTCGGCGGGGTACGGGTCGAGGAACGAGGCGGTGCGCGCGGGCGGCACGCCGTCGAGGAAGATCTTCACGAAGTCCGGCCGGTGGTGGGCGGTGCGATACTCCTCGCCGCGGTCGAGCAGGGGACTGCCGATCGGGTCGAAGCCGAAGATCTCGTCGTTGATGAGCAGCGACGACACCACCCACGCGTGCAGCTCGTCCGCGCGGTCGAGCCCGGCGAGCGCGGCCAGGATGTCGACCGAGACCCCCGCGTCCTGGAAGGCCGTGATCCCGAACGAGTTCAGCAGCTCGACGCCGCGGCGGGAGGCGGCCGCGTGCTGCTCCGGGGTGAGTCCGCCGCTGCGGTCGTACGCCTCCTGCACCGGGATGCCCGCCGCCTCCAGCAGCACGCCGGTCGGGGTGCCGTCGTCGGGGTCGAGCAGCGTGACGCCGCCCGCCGGGATGCTGCCGGCGGTGATGCCCGCCAGCTCCAGCGCCCGGCTGTTCGCCCAGCGGTTGTGCCGGGAGTCCTCCATGAGCGCGACCGGGCGCCCGCCCGCCGCCTCGTCGAGCCGCCGCCGGGTCGCGGTGTTCGCGAGGGTCGGCAGCAGGGTGGTGGCCACGGCGCCGCCGACGATCCACGCGTCCTCCGGCAGCGTCGCCGCCTTCTCGCGCACCCGGTCCAGGATCTCGTCGAGGCTCAGCGACGGCGCCAGCGACAGCTCGAACAGCTCGGTGCGTCCGGCGAGCGCGTGATGGTTGTGCACATCGACGAAGCCCGGATACACGGCGGCGTCGCCGACCTCGAGCGTCCGTGTGCGGCGCCCGCGGAGGCCCTCCACGTCGGCGCGGTCGCCGATGGCGAGGATCCGCCCGTCGCGCACGGCGAAGGCCTCGGCGCGGGGCCGCGTCCGATCGGCCGTGCGGATCGTGGAACCGGTGACGATGAGGTCGGCGACGTCGGTCATGTCAGGCGTCTCCGAAGGTCGCGGGCTCGAGCTCGGGCGTGTGGTGCGTGGTCGACAGCAGTCGTCCGTAGGCGCCGAACGTGAAGTGCGTCGGCACCTCGCCCGACTCGTCCAGGCCGAACAGCACGCCGTGCGAGCGGATCGCGTTCACGTCACGGTGGTCGGCGATGGTGACCGACGCGCACGGGATGACCTTCTCGCGCCACGCGAACACGTAGATGCCCGGTCGCACCTCCCACACGCTGTTCTCGTCGGTGTCGGCCAGGCCGCGCTCCGGGCCGGCGAGGCACTGCCACGAGTACCACCGCGGCGACAGGTACACGTGCTCGTAGGCGTGCTCCTCGCTGTACACCCACTCCACGCGACGTCCGATGAGCGTCGTGGTCGGGGCGGCCTCGGCGCCGGTCACCTCCGTGCCCTCGATGGTGCCCGGCGCGAAGTGGTGCTGCACGCGCGTGCGGCCCTGCTCGGGGGCGGGGAGGATGTCGGAGATCACGGCCAGCGAGCGCCCGTGCCGCAGGTCGAGGATCAGCGACACGGCCTCGTTCGGCAGGTAGCGGTGGTGGAACTGCACGAAGTACAGCTCGTCGTCGACCTCGAACGCCTCGTAGTCGTCGGTGTCGCTCGCGGCCTCGGTGCTGTCGTCGGCGCCGGGGCGGTAGTCCCACGTGACGGTGGAGTCGTCGAAGCGGTGCACGATGCGGGTGCCGCGGCCGTCGACCACGGTGATCTCGCGGCCGCTCAGCGCCGTGCTGTGCGGGGCCTTGTTGGCGTCGAAGCCGGGGGCGAGTCCCTCCAGCGGCAGCCACGTGGAGGTGTCTGCGGGGTTCAGCGTCGTCGTCATGGGGTTCCTTCCTTCGGAGGGCGGGGGAGCGGAGCGGATCAGCGGGCGCTGACCCTCTCCAGGTCGGTGGCGAGCCCGTCGTACACGGCGGGCCGGCAGCGCTTGAGGTAGGCGGCGTAGACGATGCCGCCGATCAGCGCGAGCACGAGCAGCAGCGGCATCAGCCGGATCGCGAGCTCCTCGGAGCCGGCGACGATGTTGAAGTTCACGATCGCGAGGATCGAGATCGCGGCGATGCCGAGGAAGCCGATGCCCGGCGCGATGAACGTGCTCCACCAGCGCGGGTCGCCCTGGCGGCGGAAGTACACGACGATCGAGATCGCGGCGAGCCCCTGCAGGATCAGCACGCTCAGGGTGCCGAAGCCCAGCATCGCGGGCACGAGCGTGAGGATGGGGTCGGCGCCGGCGATCGCGAACAGGATCGCGACGATACCGGCGAACCCGGCCTGCACGATGCCCGCGAGCTGCGGGGCGCCGTTCGCGCGGGTGCGGGCGAGCGCCTGCGGCAGGATCTTCGCCCGGCCCAGCGAGTACAGGTAGCGGGTGGCGGAGTTGTGGAACGCGAGCATCGCGGCGAACAGGCTCACCAGCAGCAGCACCATCATGACGGTGGTCAGCGGGCCGCCCAGGTACTGCTGCGACAGCGAGAAGATCAGGTCGCCGGTGGGCAGGTGCTCCAGTGCCGTGGCCTGCGCCTGCGCCACGCCGGTCGCGCTCACCACGGCCCACGTGGTGACGCCGAGGATCACGCCGATCGCGATGATCGAGGTGTAGGTGGCGCGGGGGATCGTGCGCAGCGGCTGCTTGGCCTCCTCGCTGAACAGCGCGGTCGCCTCGAAACCGAGGAAGCCGGTCGCCGCCAGCAGCAGGCCGATGGGCAGCGATCCGGAGAACACGGCCTCCGGGCTGAACGCCGACACGTCGTAGCCGGTCTGCACGAGCACCGAGACGTCGAAGATCACGAGCATCAGCACCTCGAGCACGAGGCACACCCCGAGGATCTTCGAGCTGAAGTCCACGCCGATGCGCGCCAGCACGAAGCACACCACGATCGACAGCAGACCCCACACGAGCCAGTTCACGTCGAGGCCGGTGAGGTCGCGGATGATCGTCTGCATGAAGAAGCCGCTCGTGCCGATCGTGCCGACCACGAAGAAGTTGTAGCCCAGCGTGGCGATGAGTCCGGCGACCAGACCGCCGGTGCGGCCGAGGCCCTTCACGACGAACGCGTAGAACCCGCCGGCGTTGACCAGCTGCTTCGACATCTGCGCATAGCCCACCGCGAACAGCAGCAGGATCGCCGCGACGAGGAAGAAGGACATCGGGGTCCCTCCGCCGTTGCCGAGGGCGATCGCCAGCGACGCGACGACCACGATCCCGGTCAGCGGGGCGACCGCGGCCAGGACGAGGAAGACGATGCCGGCGACGCCGAGGGCGCCCGGTCGGAGGGAGGTGTGGTGCGGCGTCGTGGACGCGGACAGCTGCTCTGCCACGTCGGCTCCTTTGCTCGGTGACGGCCGTGCGGACACGGCATCGACGACGAGGGGAATCGTCGATAGAGCGAGTCTGCTCGTCGGCCCGGCGCCGCACTTGACCGTGAGCGAAGGACGATGGTGCCACCGTGCACACCCCGCACACGCCCGTGCTGACGCCGTGGCGCGGGGAGCAGGATGACCGGGACGACACCGCCGCCGTTCCCCGCGCACCGCCGGGCACCGGGCGGCAGGGAGGACCACATGGAGCTGCGGCTGGACGGGACGACGGCCCTCATCACGGGCGCGGGCAGCGGCATCGGCCGGGCCGTGGCGCTCGCGCTCGCCGCGGAGGGGGTGCGCACGGGCCTGCTCGACCGCGACGCATCCGCCCTGCGCGACACCGCCCGCGGCTGCGTCG
>NZ_SSDM01000357.1:0-83696 GCF_004794375.1 Microbacterium sp. K35
GGCCCGTGCGGGCCCGCGTCGACGCGGGCCCGCACGGGCCCGTCACGATCCGCGGCACCGTCTTCTCGATCACGCACGGCGACCCCGACGCGGGCACCCAGGCCGTGATCGCGGTCGGCGGCCTGCACGCCATCGTGACCGAGCGCCGCAAGCCCTTCCACCACCTCTCGGACTTCCGCATGCTGGGTCTCGAGCCCACCGAGGCCGACATCGTCGTGGTGAAGATCGGCTACCTGGAGCCTGAGCTGTACGAGCTCGCCGCCGACTGGACGCTCGCGCTCACGCCCGGCGGCGTCGACCAGGACCTGCTGCGCCTCGGCCACCACCGTCTGCGCCCTGGCGTCTACCCCTTCGACACCACCGGCACGCCCGACCTGACCGCGATGGTCGTCCGCCGCGGCGACGCCGAGACGCCCGTCGACTCCACCCCCGCAGAGGAGACCCCCGCATGATGAACTTCGAGAAGCGCACCGGGCCCGACCTCGGCTCCGCGGCACCGGTGTACCCCGCGAACGGTGTGCCGGAGTGGTACCGCGACGCGAAGCTCGGCTTCTTCGTGCACTGGGGCCTGTACTCGGTGCCGGCGTGGGCGGTGCAGCACGGCGAGGGCGTCAACATCCCCACGGAGGACGCCTACGCGTGGCACCAGTACGCGGAGTGGTACGGCAACACCGTGCGCATCGCGGGGAGCCCCACGTGGGAGCGGCACCAGCGCCTGTACGGCCCGGGCACCTCCTACGAGGACCTCGCCGACCGCTGGGACGCCGCCGCGTTCGACGCCGATGCGTTCGTCGGAGAGCTGGTGGGCGCGGGCGCGAGGTACATCGTGCCCACCACCAAGCACCACGAGGGCTTCTGTCTGTGGGACACCGCGACGACCGGCTTCAACGCCGTCGCGCGTGGGCCCCGGCGCGACCTGATCGCCGAGTTCCACGACGCCACGCGTCGCGCGGGCGCGAAGTTCGGCGTGTACTACTCCGGGGCGCTCGACTGGCACGTCAGCGACTTCCCGGCGATCGAGTCCGACACCGACCTGTTCCGGTTCCGCCGCAACGACGAGCACTTCGCGCGATACTCGGCCGCCCAGCTGGAGGAGCTCGTCGAGCGCTTCGCGCCGGATGTGCTGTGGAACGACATCGAGTGGGCGGACGGCGGCAAGGGCGACCAGGAGTACGCGGTCGCCGCGCTGCTGCGCCGCTACTTCGATGCGGTGCCCGAGGGCGTCGTGAACGACCGCTGGGGTGTGCCGTACCACGGCTTCCTCACGCGCGAGTACACGGACATCCCGGAGATCATCCCCGAGCCGTGGGAGTCCACGCGCGGACTCGGCTACTCGTTCGGCTTCAACCAGGACGAGGACGAGCGCCACTCCCTGTCCGGCGCGGCCCTGATCCGCCTGCTGGTCGACGTCGTGGCCAAGAACGGCAATCTGCTCATCAACGTCGGCCCCGCGGCAGACGGCTCGATCCCCGAGCTGCAGCGCCGGGCCATGCGCGAGCTCGGGTCGTGGCTCGACGCGAACGGCGACGCCGTCTACGGCACGCGGCCATGGATCCGGATGGGGGAGCAGGCCGGGGCTCCGCGCCGCTACACGACCTCGGCCGGTGCCGTGCACGTCCACGCGCTCGACCCCGCGGCCGGCCGCATCGAGCTCCCCGCGGAGCTCGACCACGCCACGCTGCGCTGGAGCGACGGCTCGGAGGCGGAGGTGTCGCGAGACGGCTCCGGCGCTGTCGCCACCATCCCGCCGGGGCTGCGGCCCGCTCCGGTCGCGGTGCTGTCCGCCCGGGGCGTCTGAGCAGCCACCCCGCACGATGCGAACGACGAGGGCTCCGGTGTCGCGCACCGGAGCCCTCGTCCGCCTCCATCGCCCCGCGCGGCTCAGGGTCGCGTGAGCTCCTCCAGCACCTCGATCACGTGCCGGTAGGGGCGCCCGGTGGCGCGGGTCATGCCGATCTCACACGTGCGGTTGGCGGACACGAACGCGTCGAAGCCCCCGCGCTCCCCGTCAGCGGCCGCGACCTCGGCCGACTCCTGCGCAGTCGCACTCGCGGTGAGCTCGGGGTGCAGCATGCCGCGGTCGCCCGCGAACGCGCAGCAGCCCCAGCCCTCGGGCACGAACACGTCGTCGGCCACGGCGGCAGCGATCTCCGTCAGGGCCCCGGTCGCCCCGAGCGCCGTGGTCGAGCAGGTGGGGTGCACCGCGATGGAGGGGAGCTTCGCCGGCACGCTCAACCGCGGCAGCACCTCGCGGGCGACGAAGGTCGTGGCGTCCTCGATGCGCAGTCCCGCGTACCGCGGATCCTTCGCGACGGACTGGGCGAGCATCACGTCGAGCCCCTCGGTGCACGACGCGGCGTCGCACACCACGGGGAGCTCGCCGTGACGGCTGGCCTCCCACAGCGACGCCAGCACCCGGTCGGACATCAGCCGGTACCCGTCGAGGTGTCCCTTCGACTTCCACGGGGTGCCGCAGCAGAGCCCGCCGTTCTCCTCCGGGATCACCACCGCGATCCCCGCGCGGTCGAGCAGGTGGCGCAGGGCATCACGGGATCCGTGGCCGCCGTCCTCCGCGCCGAACATCGTGCCGATGCACGCGCCGAAGAACACGGCCTGCGCGTCGGGCGGTGACACCGGTCGATCGGGCTTC
The DNA here is from genome assembly GCF_004794375.1 of Microbacterium sp. K35. Taxonomy (NCBI): domain Bacteria; kingdom Bacillati; phylum Actinomycetota; class Actinomycetes; order Micrococcales; family Microbacteriaceae; genus Microbacterium; species Microbacterium sp. K35. Next base: position 2,651 of record NZ_SSDM01000357.1, read on the forward strand.
GAGCCGCCGCGGGGGAGTCCGCCGTCGTACAGCGGCACGGTGTCGGCGCCGAGCACGGCGCGTCCGAGCTGCGTCACGCCGCGGACGAGCGGGGCGGGGAGGGCGTCCGCGACCGTGAGGGCCACGCCGCCCGCGCGGGTGACGGTGCTCCAGTGCTTCGCGGCGGTGCCCCAGACGGCGCCCTCGACCGCGTTCGACTGCTCGGCCCGCAGCCGCCGCACGAGGTCGCCCGTGTTGATGTCGACCGGACACGCGACCCCGCACATGCCGTCGACGGCGCAGGTCTGCACGCCGTCGTAGTCGTAGTCGGCGCGCAGGTCGCGCAGCAGCTCGGTGTCGCCCTGCACCTCGGCCCACGCCATGTCGCGGCGCAGCACGATGCGCTGCCGCGGGGTGAGGGTGATGCTCTTGCTGGGGCACGTGGGCTCGCAGTACCCGCACTCCACGCAGCGGTCCACCTCGCTCTCGACCGTGGGAACGCGCTTGAGGTCGTGCAGGTAGGAGTCGGGGTCGTCGGAGAGCACCACGCCGGGGTTGAGGATGCCGTCCGGATCGATGAGTCGCTTGAGCTCCCACATCAGGTCGGTGAGCTCGTCGCCGTACTGCCGCCGGACGAACGGCGCCATGATGCGACCCGTGCCGTGCTCGGCCTTGAGCGACCCCTGCTGGGAGAGGACGAGCTCGACGAGGTCGTCGGTGAAGTGGCGGTAGCGGGCCACGCTGTCGGGGTCGTCGAAGCGCTCGTTGAGCAGGAAGTGCACGTTGCCGTCCTTCGCGTGACCGAAGATGACGGAGCCCTCGTAACCGTGCTCCGCGAACAGCTCGATCAGGCGCTCGCACGTGGCCAGCAGCCGGGGCACCGGTACCACGATGTCCTCCAGCAGCGCGGTCGTGCCGGAGGGGCGGGCACCGGCGACGGCGGTGTAGAGGCCCTTGCGAACGTGCCACAGCGCGGCCCGCTCGGCGGCGTCGGTCGTGAGCCGTGGCGGCACGGTGAGGGGGAGGGCATCGAAGTGCGACTGGGCGGCAGCGCTCGCGAGTGCCAGGGCGTCGGTGTCGGCCGCGTGCACCTCCACCAGCAGGGCGGCGTGCCCCCGCACGTCGATCTCCGCGATCGCCGCCGGGACATCGCTCAGCCCCTGGGCCACGCGCAGCGACGCCGCATCCAGGAGCTCGATCGTGGCGAGACCGAGACGGGTGAGGTCGGGCAGTGCGGACATGGCGGCCGACAGCGTCTCGAACACGAGCAGCCCGGTCGCGATCGCGGGGCGTACCTCGATCGTGCGGAAGCGCGCCTCGGCGACGAAGGCGAGCGTGCCCTCCGAGCCGATCACGAGGTGCTCCAGGATGCGGACGGGATCGTCGAAGTCGAGCAGGGCGTTGAGGCCGTAGCCCATGGTGTTCTTCATGGAGAACTGCTGTCGGAGGAAGGCCACGTGCTGGGGGGAGGCGAGCAACCGCGCGCGCAGGGCGAGCAGGCCGTCGGCGATCGCCGGCTCGGCGGCGCGGAGCACCTCGTTCGCGTCGGGGCGACCCGTGTCGAGGATGGTTCCGCTGGGCAGCACGAGCGTCATCGACGTGATCGTCTGGTACGAGTTCTCGGTGATGCCGCAGGCCATGCCGCTGGAGTTGTTCGCCACGACGCCGCCGATCGTGCACGCGATCTCGCTCGCCGGGTCGGGTCCGAGCTTGCGGCGGTACCGGGCGAGCCGTGTGTTGACCTGACGCACGGTGGCGCCGGGCCCGACGCGGACGGCGGCGCCGTCGTCCTCCACCCGGATGTCGCGGAAGTGGCTGCGGGTGTCGACGAGGATGTCGCCGCTCACCCCCTGTCCGGAGAGACTCGTGCCACCGGAGCGGAAGGTGAGGGTGCGTCCGGCGGCGCGCACGGCGCCGAACGCGCGGGCCACGCCGGCCGCATCGGCGGGGGAGAGCACGGCATCGGGGACGAGCAGATAGTGGGAGGCGTCGTGGGCGCGGGCGAACCGGTCGATCGACCGGGCATGCACCTCGGTGTCCGGCCCGAGCAGCTCGTGGTCCAGCGGTTCGGCGATGGTGGTCGGCACGGTGCTCCTCTGCTCCGGGTCAAGATTGTCTGACAAGTGTACCGACGACCGGATGCTTCGCTAGGCTGACGGCCATGACCACCCTCACGGACCGCGGCCTCGGCGTCGTCGGCGTGGTCGATGCGGTGACCGCCCAGCTGCGCGCGCGCATCCTCGGCGGTGAGATCCGATCGGGCGAGCCGCTCACCGAGGCCGCGGTGTCGCAGTCCTTCGGTGTGGCCAGGCCCAGCGCGAAGGCGGCGATCGAACAGCTGGTCGCGAGCGGCCTGCTCGTGCGCACGGCACATCGCACCGCACGCGTGGTGGGTATCGACCAGGCGACGGTGCGCGACGTCTACCGCACGCGCACCCGCCTGGAGAGCGCCGCGCTTCGGGAGCTGGCACGGGCGCGCAGAGTGCCCGCCGCCGCGGTCGAGGCGAATGCGGAGCTGCTCGCGATGGGACCGGGGCCCGACCCGGCGACCGTGGACCCCGATCTGCGCTTCCATACGGCGCTGATCGATGCGCTGCACAGCGAGCGGACCGGGCGGATGTATCGGAGCGTGCTCGACGAGGTCCGGTTGTGCATGGCGCAGGTGCAGGGGCGGCGCCTGCTGAACGCGGAGGAGATCGCCGCACAGCATCGGGAGATGCTCGATGCCGTCGCCGCGGGTGCGGAGGACGAAGCGGCCGAGCTGCTGCGGGCGCACCTCACGTCCGCGGAGGAGCGACTGGTCGAGGCGCTCGGGCGCGACTGAGCGTCAGCCCACGTTCGCCGGGGCGTCCTCGATCTGGATGGGCGCGTCCGCCGGGTCCGCCCACACCGGCGCGGGCAGCGGCGTGTCCACTGCGCCGTCCTGGATCGCGCGCAGCGCCTCCGTGATCTCGTCCGCGTTCTCCGGCACCGCGAGGCCGCACGTGCGCAGCTCCGAGGCGAACTGCAGGGTGAGGCGGATCTTGCCCGCCTCGATCGCCTGCGCCGTCGTGCCGGTGCGGATCTCACTGCCCGTCTGGATCGCCGGCACCTCGTCGCACACGTGATAGACCTTGCCGCCGTCGACCCAGACCACCTCGTCCTTGCCGAGCAGCTGGATCACGGTCGACTGGTCGGCCGTGTACTGCTCGACCGACGGCGGGGCGAAGTCCACGCCGACGAACACGGCCAGTGCGGCCAGGACGACGCCGACGATGCCGGCCGTCGTCTTCTGCCCCTTGTCCATGTCCTTGTTCAGGAAGATCAGGATCACGAGCGGGAGGAAGGCGACGATCGCGATGATCGCGCCGAGCTGGTTCTGCACGAAGAAGCGGGTCTTGTCCGCCTTCCGCGCGGGATCGAGCCGGTTCGCCTTCTTCCAGAGCACGGAGCCCGTGATCGACAGGGCCGCGATCACGACGAGCAGCACGAGCAGGGCGATGAACGCCCACTGCGGGAACTGTGCCGTGACGCCCTGCTCCTCGAGCAGACCCGTGTCGGGGTCGCGCACGAGCGTGCCGTCCTCGCCGACGTAGACGCGCTGGCGGAGCAGCCAGAAGATCCCGACGCCCTCGCCGATGATCGCGAGGGCCCACAGCGCGCCCGCGATCCAGCGGAAGCGCATCGCCGTCGTCTTCGCCGCGGCGCTCGGCGTCCACCCCGCCGGTGGCTCCGTGCTCGCGGCGGTGTTCCTGTCCCTGCCGGCGGTCCTGTCGTCGCTCTCGGCCACGTTGATCCCTTCCCCCGAAGGCCCGACCGCACCGGCCAGGGCACGCAAGATCCTAGTGGACGGGGTGTCCTACGCTGGAGGCATGACCTCCGACTCCGACGACGCCCTGAGCTGGGAGGGCGACGACGACACGGCGTCGCATCGCACCGGTCGCCCGCGGCGACGTGAGAACGCGGCCCCGCCCGTCGAGCCGCCTCTTCACGACGCCACGACCACGGAGAGCGCCGCGGTCGCGCCCACGACGCGACCCCCCGCGTCTCCACCGCCCACCGAGGCGGCACCGCCGTCGGCGCCCGCGGCGTCCGTCGCCGCCGACGACGACGAGGCGCCGGCGGGACTCAGCAATGCGATGCTCCTGCTCGTCGGGGTGGTCGGCGGGGTGTATCTCCTCTATTCGGTCGGCTGGGTCGTCGGTGGGCTGCGGCTGCAACCGCTCGCCTCGTTCCTGGTCGCCGACGCGATGTTCCTGCCCTGGTTCGTGCTCGCGATCGCGGCGCCCGCGCTGTGGTTCCTCGCGACGTGGGTTCTCACGCGGGGGAGGGCCGCGTGGGTGCGGGTCGCCCTGCTGCTCGCCGGGGTCGTGCTCCTGGTGCCGTGGCCGTTCGTGACGGTGGGGGTGGTCGGATCATGAGCTCGTCGGAGAACGCATCGGCGGTGTCGTCCGGATCGCCGCGCTGGCTCGCCGGCACCGTCATCGTCCTCGCCGGGCTGTTCTACGCCTACGCGGTGTGGAACGCGGTCGCGCATCTGATCACGATGGCGCAGACCGGTCTGACGGGTGCGGGCTGGGCCGTGCTGCTGTTCGGTGTCGTCTTCCCCCTGATCGTGTTCGGCTTCGCCTCCGCGATCGGGCGTCGCCGTCGCGTGGGCGAGCTCGCCCTCGTGTTCCTCGCGGGGCTGGGCATCGTCGCCGTCTTCTGGATGAGTCTGCTCGCGCTCAGCCTCACGCTCCCCAGCGCCTGACCCGGACGCCACCGGTCGAGCCGGACCGCGCGGCGTCACACGGCACGGAGCGGCATGGCGGCTCGGGTAGAGTTGTCGCGATCGCGCCCCCGACGGTGTGCGGCGCATCGGCCCCTCCCGCCTGTCGCGCTGCCCCGAAGGATCCACTGTGCCGAAGCCCGTCGTGCTCATCGCCGAAGTACTCTCTCCCGCCACGATCGAGGCGCTCGGCCCCGACTTCGACGTCCGCCACGTCGACGGCACCGACCGCGAGGCCCTGTTCGCCGCGCTGGCCGAGGCCGACGCCGTGCTCATCCGCTCGGCGACCCGCATCGACGAGGAGGCGCTGGCGCACGCGCCGAAGCTGAAGGTCGTCGCGCGTGCGGGCGTGGGCCTCGACAACGTCGACATCAAGGCCGCGACCACGGCGGGCGTCATGGTCGTGAACGCTCCGACGTCGAACATCGTCTCGGCCGCCGAGCTCACGGTCGGTCACATCCTCAGCCTCGCTCGGCGCATCCCGGCCGCGCACGCCTCGCTCGCCGCCGGGCAGTGGAAGCGCAGCTCGTTCACGGGCGCCGAGCTCTTCGAGAAGACGGTCGGCATCGTGGGGCTCGGACGTATCGGCGCGCTCGTCGCCGCCCGCCTCGCGGCGTTCGACATGCGCGTCGTCGCGTACGACCCCTACGTCACGTCCGCCCGCGCCCAGCAGCTCGGCGTGCAGCTCCTGTCGCTCGACGAGCTGGTGGCGGAGTCCGACTTCCTGACGATCCACATGCCCAAGACTCCGGAGACCACGGGCATGATCGGCGCGGAGCAGTTCGCGGCGATGAAGCCGACCGCCTTCGTCGTCAACGTCGCGCGCGGCGGGCTGATCGACGAGGAGGCGCTGCACGAGGCGCTCGTCGCTGGCGAGATCGCCGGTGCCGGTCTCGACGTCTTCACGTCTGAGCCGCCGGCGGAGGGCGGCAGTGCCCGTCCGCTGCTCGACCTGCCGAACGTGGTCGTCACGCCGCACCTCGGTGCGAGCACGGAGGAGGCGCAGGAGAAGGCCGGTGTCTCGGTCGCCCGCTCGGTGCGACTCGCGCTGGGCGGCGACCTGGTGCCCGACGCGGTCAACGTGGCCGGCGGCGTGATCGACCCGTATGTGCGTCCGGGGATCTCGCTCGTGGAGAAGCTGGGCCAGATCTTCGCGGCCCTCGCGACCTCGCCGCTCACGAGCCTCGACGTCGAGGTGCACGGCGAGCTCAACGACTACGACGTCAGCGTGCTCAAGCTCGCGGCGCTCAAGGGCGTGTTCACGAACATCGTCAGCGAGACCGTGTCGTATGTGAACGCTCCGCTCCTCGCCGAGCAGCGGGGGATCGCGGTCCGCCTGCTCAAGGACGACGTGAGCGAGGAGTACCGCAACGTCATCACCCTGACGGGCGCCCTGTCCGACGGATCGCAGCTCTCGGTGTCCGGCACGCTGACCGGTCCGAAGCAGGCGGAGAAGCTCGTCGGCATCAACGACCACGCGCTGGAGCTGCCGATCGAGAAGCACCACGTCGTCATGCTCTACACCGACCGTCCGGGCATCGTGGCCGTGTACGGCCAGAAGTTCGGTGAGGCGGGCATCAACATCGCGGGCATGCAGATCGCGCGCCGCGCGGCCGGCGACCAGGCGCTCAGCGTGCTGACGCTGGACTCGCCCGTGTCGGAGGAACTGCTCGACGACGTGCGCGACGCGATCGACGCCGACCTGTTCCGGCAGATCGAGATCACCGAGGTCTGAGCCGCAGCACCACGGAGGAGGGGCGGGAGCGTGACGCTCCCGCCCCTCTTCGGTTCGCGAGTCAGGCGGTCGCGCGCAGGACCAGGGCGATCAGGTCGGCGAGCTCATCGCTGCGGGGGACGAGCCGCTCGGGTCCGTGCACGTCGAGCGAGTTGTTGAAGTAGAGCCCGTCGCTGACCAGCATCACCAGGTCGAGGCTGGCGGTGTCGCGCACGTGCGGGCGGATGGTGTCGGCCCAGCGGCGCCGGGTCTCGCGGAGCATGTCGGCCGCACGGGCCGAGCCACCCTGGGCGAGGCGGGTCGTGGCGATCAGTGCGCGGTCGAGGGCGTCGTCCTCCATGACCGATGTGCGGACGTAGTAGGCGACCGGGCCCTCCTCCGCCGCGTTCATGCGCTCCAGGTCGAGGGTGGTGAGGTGGTCGAGCCGCTCCACGAGGCCGGCCTCGAGGTCGTCCTTGGAGTGGAAGTGGTACAGCAGCCCGCCTTTGGAGACGCCCGCGGCCTTGGCTGTCGCGTCGAGCGTGGCCGCGCGCTCGCCCTCGTCGATGAGGATCGCCTCGAAGGCGTCGAGAACCTTCTCGCGGGCGAGGGGAGGTCGGGGCATCGTTCATCCTCTGTTCGGAAACGGGAGGCCGGTCTCTGTTACTATACCAGCCGGACGGTTCACTAACGGAGCCGCCGAGAGTCTGAGAGGTGTTCCATGAGCCGTACTGCGTCGATCCCGACGACAGAGACGGAAGCCCCGCGCGTCGGCGCCAGAGGGTGGGCGGCGCTCGTCGTCCTCATGCTCCCCGTGCTGCTGGTGTCGGTCGACAACACGGTGCTGAGCTTCGCCCTGCCCGAGATCTCGATCTCGCTCGCACCCACCGGTGCCGAGCAGCTGTGGATCATCGACGTGTACCCGCTCGTGCTGGCCGGACTGCTGGTGACCATGGGCACGCTCGGTGATCGGTTCGGGCGGAGGAAGCTGCTGCTCATCGGAGCCACGGGGTTCGCCGTGGTCTCGGCCCTCGCCGCGTTCGCTCCGACGGCCGGTCTCCTCATCGCCGCCCGCGCCCTGCTCGGCTTCTTCGGCGCGATGCTCATGCCCTCCACGCTGTCGCTCCTGCGCTCGATCTTCCAGAACCGCGATCAGCGGCGCATGGCGATCGCGGTCTGGGCGTCCGCGTTCTCCGCCGGTGCGGCCCTGGGGCCGATCGTCGGCGGGTTCCTGCTCGAGCACTTCGCGTGGGGCTCGGTGTTCCTCCTCGCTGTACCGGTGCTGATCCCGCTGCTGATCGGCGCACCGCTGCTGGTGCCCGAGAGCCGTGACCCGCACCCCGGTCGCATCGACCCGCTGAGCATCGCCCTGTCGATGGCCGCGATGATCCCGGTCGTCTACGCGATCAAGTCGTTCGCGGTGGACGGGCCCTCGCTGTACGCGGGGGGATGGGCCGTGCTGGGCCTTCTGATGGGCGCGCTGTTCGTGCGGCGTCAGCTCCGCTCCGACGTCCCGATGCTCGACATGGCGCTGTTCCGAAGGGGCTCCTTCTCCGGGGCTATCCTGGTGAACCTGCTCAGCGTGGTCGCCCTGGTGGGCTTTCTCTACTTCGTGTCGCAGCACGTGCAGCTCGTGCTCGGGCTCTCGCCGATGATGGCCGGGCTCGCACTCGTGCCCGGCATGGCGGCGATGATCGTGGCCGGCCTCACGGTCGTGCCGATCTCGCGTCGCGTGCCGCCGCACGTGCTGATCCCCGCGGCGCTGGTCTTCTCCGTGGTCGGCTACCTGATCGTGGCGATGACGACGCACGACCACGGTGTCGTGCCGCTGATCCTCGCGTTCGCGGTGCTCGGCATCGGCATCGGTGCCGCGGAGACGATCTCGAACGAGCTCATCCTCTCCAGCGCTCCGGCCGCGAAGGCCGGCGCGGCCAGCGCCGTGTCCGAGACCGCGTACGAGCTCGGCGCCGTGCTCGGGACCGCCATCCTGGGTGGCCTCATCACGGCGTTCTACCGCGGAGCGCTCGTGCTTCCGGAGGGGCTGCCCGCCGACGTCGCGCACGCGGCGCAGGAGACGCTGGCCGGCGCGTACACCGCGGCGCAGCAGCTCCCGTCGCAGCTCGGAGACGCGCTGTGGCAGGCCGCCGCCGACGCGTTCGGCTCCGGGGTGACGGTGACCTCGCTGATCGGCGCCGGGCTCGTGGTCGTCGCCGCGGTGATCGCCGCCGTCACACTGCGCAAGGCACCCACGCACTGACCACTACGCTGGGGGGACCGGCCCGTACGACCCGCGGTCGCGCCGCGGCCGGTCCACCCCCGTGCAGTGCGCAAGGAGTCTCATGTCGCGTGTCGTGAAGCTGGCTGTCATCCCCGGTGACGGCATCGGTCCCGAGGTCATCGCGGAGGCGGAGAAGGTGCTCGACGCCGTCACCGCCCACAGCGACGTGACGTTCGACAAGACCCGCTTCTCTCTCGGAGCCGGCCGGTTCCTCGAGACCGGCGACACGCTCACCGATGACGACCTGGCGGCGATCTCGGCGCACGACGCGATCCTGCTCGGCGCGGTCGGAGGCACGCCGGGCGACCCGCGCCTGAAGAACGCGAACATCGAGCGCGGCCTGCTGCTGAAGCTCCGCTTCACGCTCGACCACTACGTGAACCTCCGCCCGTCGAAGCTCTTCCCGGGTGCCCCTGGTCCGCTCGCCGACCCGGGGGAGGTCGACTTCGTCGTGGTGCGCGAGGGGACCGAGGGGCCCTACGTCGGCAACGGCGGCGCGATCCGCGTCGGCACGCCGCAGGAGGTCGCCAACGAGACCTCGGTCAACACCGCCTTCGGTGTGGAGCGCGTCGTGCGCTACGCGTTCGACCTTGCCGAGCGTCGGCGCCGGAAGCTCACCCTCGTGCACAAGACCAACGTGCTCGTGCACGCCGGGGCGATCTGGCAGCGCATCGTGAACGAGGTCGCGGCCGAACACCCCGATGTGACCGTCGACTACCTGCACGTCGATGCCGCCACCATCTTCCTGGTCACGGACCCCTCGCGTTTCGACGTGATCGTGACGGACAATCTCTTCGGTGACATCCTCACCGACCTCGCCGGCGCCGTCACGGGCGGCATCGGCCTCGCAGCCTCGGGGAACATCAACCCCGACGGCGCCTTCCCGTCGATGTTCGAGCCCGTGCACGGCTCGGCTCCGGACATCGCGGGTCAGCAGAAGGCCGACCCGACCGCCGCGATCCTCTCGATCGCGCTGCTGCTCGACCACCTCGGCTTCGCGGCCGAGTCGGCGCGTGTGAGCGCCGCGGTCGAGGCGGACATCGCCGCGCGCAGCGGTGCCCGCACCACCGCGGAGATCGGCTCCGCGATCACTGCCCGCCTCTGAGCGGCGGGCGTAGGCTGACAGGGCGCGAGGATGCGCCCACCCACGAGGATTGGATGACGACATGACGACGATCGACGCCGAGACGAGCGTGGCTCCCCTGGAGTTCGCCGTGACGAAGAACCTGAACGCCGCGAGCCCGACGCGGCTCGCCGAGGTGCTGGAGAACCCCGGGTTCGGGGTCGTCTTCACCGACCACATGGTCGACATCTGCTGGTCGGCCAAGGGCGGCTGGCACCGTCCGCGCGTGCAGCCCTACGGCCCGATCCCGCTCGACCCCGCCGCCTCGGTTCTGCACTATGCGCAGGAGATCTTCGAGGGCATCAAGGCCTACCGTCACGCCGACGGGTCCATCCACACCTTCCGTCCCGACCGCAACGCCGCCCGCCTGCAGGCGAGCGCGCGCCGCCTGGCGCTTCCGGAGCTGCCCACCGAGTACTTCATCCAGTCGCTGCGCGAGCTGATCACCGTTGACGGTCGGTGGGTGCCGTCGGGCGCCGACCAGAGCCTGTACCTGCGGCCGTTCATGTTCGCCAAGGAGGCGTTCCTCGGGGTGCGGGCGGCGCAGAAGGTCGCGTACTACGTGATCGCGAGCCCCGCCGGCGCGTACTTCAGCGGCGGGGTGAAGCCGGTGCGCATCTGGCTCTCGGAGGACTACGCTCGCGCGGGCAAGGGCGGCACCGGGAAGGCGAAGACCGGCGGCAACTACGCCTCGAGCCTCCTCCCGCAGGCCGAGGCCGCCGCCAAGGGCTGCGACCAGGTCGTGTTCCTCAACGAGAAGCGCGACGTCGAAGAGCTCGGCGGCATGAACGTCGTGTTCGTCTTCAAGGACGGCCGCGTCGTCACCCCGGAGTCCGACAGCATCCTCGAGGGCATCACGCGCGACTCGCTGCTGCAGCTCGCGGAAGACCGCGGCTACACGGTCGAGAAGCGACCGATCTCGATCGACGAGTGGCGTCAGGGCGTCGCCTCGGGCGACATCGTCGAGGTCTTCGCATGCGGCACGGCCGCCGTCGTCACCCCGATCGGTGCGCTGGTCGGCGACGGCTTCGACGAGCCGCAGCCGCTCGGCGAGCTGGCCCTGTCGCTGCGCGAGGAGCTGACCGACATCCAGTACGGCCGCCGCGAGGACAAGCACGGCTGGCTCGTGCGCCTCGACGCCTGATCCCCACCTCCGAAGACCCCGCGCCGGCTCGCCCGGTCCGGGGTCTTCGTCGTCGCTAGGCTGGACGCATGAAGATCGCCCGGTTCAGCCACGACGACGCCATCATGTACGGGATCATCGACGAGCGCGAGCTCGTGGTGCTGGCCGGGGACCCGATGTTCGCCGGGTACGAGACCACCGGCGACCGGGTGCCGCTCGCCGAGGCGAAGCTCCTCGCCCCCGTGATCCCGCGCTCCAAGGTCGTGTGCGTCGGCAAGAACTACCACGACCACGCCGCCGAGATGGGTGGGGTCGCGCCCGAGGAGCCGCTGCTGTTCCTCAAGCCGAACACGGCCGTCATCGGCCCGGACGACGCGATCGTGCGTCCCACCGCCCTGTCCGAGCGCACCGAGTACGAGGGTGAGCTGGTGGTCGTGATCGGCAAGATCGCCAAGAACGTCACGGCGGAGAACGCCCTCGACTACGTGCTCGGCTACACGATCGGCAACGACGTCACCGCGCGCGATCTGCAGCGCAAGGACGGACAGTGGTCCCGGGCGAAGGGCTTCGACACCTTCTGCCCGCTCGGCCCCGTGATCGAGACCGACTTCGACGCGTCGACGGCGACCATCGAGACCAGGGTCAACGGCGAGGTGCGGCAGCACGCGCCGCTCACCGACATGATCCACTCGGTGGCGGACATCATCGCGTACGCCTCGGCCGTGTTCACCCTTCTCCCCGGTGACGTGATCATGACGGGGACCCCGGCGGGTGTCGGCACGTTCACGGCGGGCGACGTCGTGGAGGTGGAGATCTCCGGCCTCGGCATCCTCCGCAACACCGCGCGCGACGCCGTTCCCGCGACATGACCTCCGGCGCCCTGACGGCGGCGCAGCAGACGGCGGTGCAGCGGCGCACCGTCCTCGTGCTGTCGCTCGGGCAGGTCCTCGGGGGCATCGCGTTCGGGGCGACCGTCTCGCTCGGTGCCCTGCTCGCGGCCGACATCTCCGGCAGCGACGCGCTCTCCGGGCTGGCGACCGCCTCCGTCACGCTCGGCGCGGCACTGTGCGCGATCCCGCTCGCTCGGCTGGCGGCACGGCTCGGTCGACGCCGCGCGCTCACGCTCGGCAACCTCTTCGCCCTGGTCGGCATCGCCGTGGTGATCCTCGCGGCCTCGGTCCAGGTGTTCCCGTTGCTCCTCGTCGGCATCCTGTTGATCGGTGCGGGCAACGCGGGCAATCTGCAGTCGCGGTTCGCCGCGACCGACCTCGCGGCCCCGCAGCACCGCGGCCGCGATCTGTCGATCGTGGTGTGGTCGACGACGATCGGCGGCGTCGCGGGACCGCTGCTGCTCGGCCCCGGCGAGGTCGTCGGCCACGCGATCGGGATGCCGCCGCAGACCGGGTCGTACGTGTTCTCGTTCGTGGCGCAGTGTGCCGCGCTCGTGCTGTACCTCGTGGCGCTGCGCCCGGATCCGCTCCTCGCGGCGCAGCGCCTCGCGACGCAGGCGGCCGCCGCCACCGGGACGACGGCGGTCGACCGTCCGCGGGTCGCGCGCTACGCCATCTTCGCCATCGCCGGTTCCCACGTGGTGATGGCGTCGGTCATGGCGATGACCCCGGTGCACCTGTCGCACATGGCGCACGGGGCACACGGCGCTGCGGCGACCCCGGCCGACGTCTCGGCCCTGGTGGGGATCACGATCGCGCTGCACGTGGGGGGCATGTACGCGCTGTCGCCCGTGTTCGGTGTGCTGGCCGACCGGTGGGGGCGGCTGCGCGTGGTGCTGCTGGGGCAGGTGCTCCTGGGCGGCGCGCTGGCGTTCGCGGTGTTCACGGGAACAGAGGCGTGGGGTGTGATGGTCGCGCTCATCCTGCTCGGCCTGGGCTGGAGCGCGGCGACCGTGGCGGGCGCCGCCCTGCTGACCGAAGCCTCGGCACCCGAGCTGCGCACGCGCCGCCAGGGTCGCAGCGACTCGCTCATGAGCCTCTCGGCCGCCGCCGGTTCCGTGCTCGCGGGCATCGTGCTGTCGAACTTCCAGTACGCGGGCCTCGGCATCGCCGCCTCCGTGCTCGTCCTCGCGATCGTGGTGCTCTCGCCGCTCGCGCGGACCACTGCGCGGTGACCGACGGCGGGGGAGCCGTCACACGGCGATCGCCCTGAGCGCCATCCGCTGAGCTCACGCGGAGGCGGTGTGTACTGCGCTACGGTCGAGCCATGTCCTCCCAGGCCGGACGAGTCGCCGCAGCTGCGCTCGTCGTCATCGTCGGCGCGCTCACCGGGTGTGCACCGAGCATCGGGACGCTGGTGAGGGACAGCCTCGCCGAGTCCGTGGAAGACGCGCAGGACTCGTTGTGGGAGTACCGCGACCAGATCGTCAGCGACCCGGAAGCGGCCGTCGCCGGACTCGGCTTCGTCCACGACGCGCGTGAGGGTGCCGAAGACGGATCCGGTCTGTACACCCTGGTGGCCCTCGACGACGCCGAGGACGCCGTGACCCTCACTCTCGTCGTGGGCGGCGGTGCGACGACCGGCGGCGGGCACTGGTATCAGCAGTCGAGCGCCGCGACGTGCGTCGACTTCGTCTTCCCGCAGGCCGCCGCCGAGATCCGTGCGGAGGACGGCGTGTGCGGAGACATCCCGGACGCGGACAGGTACGACGAGGTCGTCCCCTTCACCGAGCTCGACGTTCGGGAGTCGGTGACGGCGGCGGACTACCCGCCACCGATCTGCCAGTGCCACAGCGGAGGCGACTGCGACTGCCCGGGAGGCTGAGCGAGCGCCGCGGGCTGAGCCCCGCGCACCCGTAGAATCGAAAGGCTATGGCTACTCCTCACCCCCTCACCACGACCGCCAGCGGCGCCGACATCCGCGTCCGCTTCTGCCCCTCTCCGACGGGGCTGCCGCACGTCGGCATGGTCCGCACGGCTCTGTACAACTGGGCGTACGCGCGCCACAACGGCGGGAAGATGGTGTTCCGCATCGAGGACACCGACGCCGCGCGGGACAGCGAGGAGAGCTTCCGTCAGCTGGTCGACGCGCTCACCTGGCTTGAGATCGACTGGGACGAGGGCGTCGAGGTGGGCGGTCCCCACGCACCGTACCGCCAGTCCGAGCGGCACGACATCTATCGCGGAGTGATCGACAAGCTGCTCGCGACGGGCGCGCTCTACGAGAGCTACTCGACGGCGGAGGAGATCGACGCCCGCAACGAGGCCAACGGTCGGGCGAAGCAGCTCGGCTACGACAACTTGGACCGCGACCTCACGGATGAGCAGAAGGCGGCGTTCCGCGCGGAGGGTCGCCAGCCGGCCCTGCGCCTGCGGGTGCCGGACGAGGACCTCACGTACGTCGACCTCATCCGCGGCGAGGTCACCTTCCCGGCCGGATCGTTCCCCGACTTCGTGGTCGTGCGTCCGAACGGCGTGCCGCTGTACACCTTCGTGAACCCGGTCGACGATGCGCTGATGGGCATCACCCACGTGCTGCGCGGCGAGGACCTCATGCCCTCCACCGCCCGTCAGCTGTCGCTCTATGCCGCGCTGATCGACGCCGGGGTGACGACGTTCGTCCCACGCTTCGCGCACATGCCGCTGGTGCTGGGGGAGACGGGCACGAAGAAGCTCTCCAAGCGCGACCCCCAGGCCGACCTCTTCCTGCACCGGGAGCGCGGCTTCATCCACGAGGGGCTGCTGAACTACCTGGCGCTGCTGGGCTGGTCGATCGGCCCCGACCGTGACGTGTTCTCGCTCGACGAGTTCATCGCCGCGTTCGACATCGAGAACGTGAACCCGAATCCGGCCCGCTTCGACCAGAAGAAGGCGGAGTCGATCAATGGCGACCACATCCGCATGCTCGACGTGAAGGACTTCGCCGAGCGCTCTGTGCCGTACCTCGCCGCCGCTGGGCTGTTCGACGAGCCGACCCACGAGCAGCTCGTGCTGGCGTTCCGCGCCGCGCCGCTCGTGCAGGAGCGGGTGCAGCTGCTCGGTGAGGTGCCGGGCATGCTCGGCTTCCTGTTCCGCGACGAGGTGTCGTACGACGCCGACGCGCTCAAGGGCCTGCCTGCGAACGCCGCGGAGGTGCTGGAGGCCTGTGTCGCCGCGCTCGAGCCCGTGCAGGACTTCACCCCGGAGAACGTCCAGGAGGCGCTGTCGGCGGCGCTCGTGGACACCCTCGGGCTCAAGCCCCGCGTGGCCTACGGCCCGCCGCGCGTCGCCATCACGGGGCGCCGGGTGTCGCCGCCGCTGTTCGAGTCGATGGAGCTGCTCGGCAAGGACGAGTCGCTGCGGCGACTGCGCGCCCTGGCGGCGTTCCTCGTCGACTGAGCCGCGACGCGCCCGAGCGGCGGCACACGCCGGTGGTTTTGGCGATCGGTCGCCGCTCGGGTAAGCTTGACTCTCGGTGCGAGGCTCCGGTTTCGCCCTTGGGGTATGGTGTAATTGGCAACACGGCTGATTCTGGTTCAGTTGTTCTTGGTTCGAGTCCAGGTACCCCAGCACTTCACAGAAGCCCGGAAATCCGCAGGAATGCGGCTCCGGGCTTCTGTCGTTCTCGGGCGAGGGCGGGCACGCTACGGGGTGTTCGCCGCCGGGCCCGTCCGCTCCGCGCGGAGCACCAGGGCGATGGTGGCGAACGCGATCGATGCGGCGACGGCGGGGAGATAGGTCAGGATGTCGGGCGTGACCGTCGAGGCGCCCCAGCACACCGCGGCGGCAAGTGCGGACACCAAAAAGGCGAGGATGTCGAGGGGGCCGCGCTTCCTGACGAAGACGGCGGCCAGGAGCAGCGCCGCGGCGATCAGTGGTGCCCCGGTGGTCAGCACGGCGGCGACGCCGTGGTGGTTCGCCGCGTTCCAGACCGCGAAGTAGAGCTGCGCTCCGGCGAGGACGGAAGCCGCGACGCGGCGGGTTTCGCGATATGAGGCGTGCATCAGTGCTCCTCAGCGACCCGGGAGCATGGGCCGCTCCCGACGGAGTGAGGGTGCGTCAGATCTGTCGGGGTGTCCACATATGAGGACGTCAGCGCGCGTGGACCGGGGTCGCTGCTACTCGCACTCCCCGAGGAAGCCGAGGTAGCAGACGGCCTCGTGGGTCACGGCGGGCTCGTAGTCGTCGTTGGATACCTGGCGGGTCGCGGTCTCCGGCGTGCGGGTGAGGTGTCCGAAGTCGCCCAGGGAGGCGACGTACGTGCCGTCGACATCCTCCGCGATCATCCGGTCGATCTCGGCGCGGTGCTGTGCGCACAGGTCGGCCGCGGTCGGCACCAGCTCCACGCCGGCGCACGCCCCCGCGTACTGGGCCTCCATCGCGGCGATGCAGTCGGTCCAGTCCTGGTCGACGTAGCACGGGCTCACCCCGTCGTCGGCGACGAGGTAGGCGCCGGTCTCGTACTCCTCGCTGTGGAAGGTCTCGGGCTTCTCCGGCACGTCGACCTTGGTCCAGTGGCGCGCCGTGACCACGGCGTAGACCGTGACAATCGCGGCGATGAGCAGCAGGGCGCCGACGATCGACAGCGCGATCCAGAGCCCCGCACGACTCTTGCGGCCGGTGCCGTCGGCGGGCGGGGCGTTCGGGTCGAGCGGCGGGGTGGCGAACGGAGCGGCGCCGGTCGCGTACGCCTCGGTGGTCGCGCCGTACGCCGCGGGGTACGCGGTCGGCGCGGACGTGGGGAGGTCGTGGCCGCCCAGGGGCATCGTCGCGGCGACGGTCGCGGCGGGCGGCGTGGCCTGGCCGCTGACGGTGAGCCAGTAGTCGTACCAGCTGCGGCTCGCCTGGTCGTCGGCCTGCACCCGCTGGGCCTCGGCGGCGGTCAGCGGGAGGCCGAGGGCCTGCAGCCCCTCGTCGCTCAGCAGGGACGATCGGAACTCCTCGTATGACAGCGGCATGGTCGCAGAATATCGGTTCGGCGCCGGATCGGCAGGCCGCGCGGCCGATGTCGGAAGACCCTGGAACACTACCGAGGTGATTGGAATGAGCTCCTTCTGGAAAGCGCTGCCCACCGAGGGGCGCTGGCTGCTGTCCACCGTCGCCATCCAGACGCTCGGGCGGGGCATGACGTTGCCGTTCACGATCATCTACCTGCACGAGGTCCGCGGGTTCGACCTGGGGCTCTCGGGCGCGCTGATGAGCCTGATCGCCATCACCGGGCTCGTCGTGACCGGTCCGGGAGGCACGCTCATCGACCGCTTCGGTGCCCGCCGCGTGCTGATCACGGGACTGCTGGCGATGATCGCGGGGTGCACGCTCCTGGCGTACGCGACGCACCCTGCCGTGGCCACCGTGGCCGTGGTGCTGATCGGCGTGAACTTCGGCGTCTCCTGGCCGGGGTTCAACGCCCTGATCGCCTCGGTGGTCGAGGGTGAGCTCCGCCAGCAGTACTTCGGCGTGAACTTCGCGCTCGTGAACCTGGGCATCGGCGTCGGCGGCATCGTCGGCGGGTTCTTCGTGAACGTCGACGATCCCGCGACCTTCACCACGATCTTCCTCATCGACGCGGCGACCAGTCTCATCCCGCTCGCGCTGCTCCTCGGGCCGCTGCGACGTGTGCGCACGCAGCCCGACCACGACCCGGCCGACGAGACGGCGGGTGGCTACCGCGAGATCGTGCGCCGGCCCGCGGTGCTGTGGCTGACGCTGCTCACCTTCCTCTCCGTCTTCATCGGCTACGGACAGCTGGAGGCCGGCTTCCCGGCGTTCGCGCGACAGGTGGCAGAGGTGTCGACACAGGTGGTCGGCATCTCCTTCGCCGTGAACACCGCGGTGATCGTGCTGCTGCAGTTCGCGGTGCTCCGGCTGATCTCCGGCAAGCGTCGCACGCGGGTGATGCAGGTGATGGCGCTCATCTGGGCCCTGTCCTGGGTCGCGCTCGGAGCTGCGGGGCTGCTGCCCGACTCGCTCGCGGCCGCGATCGGGGTGATCGCGTTCATGGGGGTGTTCGCATTCGGGGAGACGATGCTGCAGCCGACGGTGCCCGCGATCTACAACGACCTCGCCACCGACCGCACCCGGGGCCGCTACAACGCGATCAACTCGGCGGCGTTCCAGGGTGGAGCGATCACCGGGCCGTTGGTGGCCGGTCTGCTGCTCGGCGCGGGTGCACAGGGCTGGTTCATCGGCGTGATGGTGGCCGGAAGTCTGGCGGTGGGCGTTCTGGCTCTCGTGCTCGAGCGCGTGGTGCCTTCGGAGGCGAACGGCGTCCCCCTCCATCGAACGGAGGAGGTCGCGGGCGAGGCCGCGGTCTAGGCTCCGGAGCATGGCACTCGAATCGCTCTTCCTCCGCCTCGATCGGATCGCCGGCGGGCGGCAGGCCGGCGTCGCGATCAGCGAGGCCGGACGCACGCATCCGAAGACCGTGCGCGCCTTCACCTGGATCCTCTGGCTGCTGGTCGCGGAACTGGTGCTCGGGGTCGGCGCCGTCGTCGTCGCGCTGATCCTCGCCGTCGACGGCGAGAGGGTGCCGTTCGCCGTGTGGATGCGCACGCTCATCGTGCTGGCGATGACGGCGACCCTGTTCTACTTCGCCTGGCGGGCCCGTCGTGGTTGGCGCTGGGCCTACCAGCGCCTGCGCCTCTTCGCGCAGATCTTCCCGGTCATCACGCTCGTCATGGCCGCCATCCCCGGGCTGTACCCGGTGTGGATGGTGACCGAGCAGATCGTGTTCAGCCTCATCATGATCGGCATCGCCGACTTCCTCACCAGCGACCACATGCGATCCGTCTTCGCGAAGGATCCGCAAGCGGATAGCACCTCGGCCGGGTGACGCGCCACTCCCTTTTCGTCCGGTCGCACCCGAGGCAGGCTTCAGGGGACCGGAACGACGACGGCGGGAGGAGCAGGGATGGCGCGGCTGATCAGGGTGGTGCCGGGCGTCGACCCGGGGTTCCGTCGACAGCGGTCGGGTTCCGGGTTCCGCTACGTCGACCCGACCGGCGCACCGGCGCCCGAGGCCGACCGGGAGCGCATCAACGACCTGGTCATCCCGCCCGCGTGGCGCGACGTGTGGATCGCGGCCGACCCGCTCGCGCATATCCAGGCCGTCGGCATCGACCAGGCCGACCGCAAGCAGTACCTCTACCACCCGCTGTGGCGCGTCTCCCGCGACCGCCGGAAGTTCGTGCGCGCCCTCGATCTGGCCTCCGCGCTCCCGAGCGCGAGGGCGCAGGTGACCAGGGCGCTGCGCGAAGAGGGGCAGACCAAGGACAGGGCCCTCGCGATCGCGTTCCGACTGCTCGACGACGCGGCCCTGCGCATCGGATCCGAGCGGTACCTCGCGCGTCACGGCAGCCGTGGACTGACCACGCTGAGGCGCCGCGACGTGCGCCTCAGCGGCCGCGACGTCGCACTGTCGTTCCCCGCCAAGAGCGGTCGCACCGCCTCGATCGAGATCACCGACGAGGCCCTCGCGGAGGCGCTCACGGACTTCGCGGCGGGAGCCTCGAATGCGTTCCTGCTCGCGTACCGCAAGGGGAGGAGGCGTGTGAAGATCACGCCCGCGGAGGTGAACGCGTACCTCAAGGACGTGTTGGGGGCGAGCTTCACGGCGAAGGACTTCCGCACGCTGCACGGCACGATCATCGCCGCCGACGCCCTCGCCCGCATCGGGGCCCTCGACCGCAAGGGTCAGCGCGCGCAGGCCGAGCGGCTGGCCGTGCAGGCCGCCGCGACCGCGCTCGGGAACACGACCGCCGTCGCCCGCAACAGCTACATCGACCCGCGCGTGTTCCGGCAGTACGCGCGCGGACGCACCCTCGATCTCGACGTGACCCCGGAGACCGCGATCCGTCGCCTCCTCGGCGGTCCCGAGACCTCCCGCAAGATCAACCGGCGAGGGACGAGCAGAGGGCGGCGATCAGCAGCGGCACGAGCCGCGTGAGCACGGCCGCGACCACCGGCCAGCACTGCGCGCGCGTCTTGACGCCGCGTACCGCGGCCGGGACCCGGTCGCGCGGCGACGAGGCCGTCGCGTCGGCCCGGCAGGCCGCGTCCCGGGGGCTCTCCGCGGAACCGGGGGCACGGCTCGTCCAGGTCTGAACCTCGCCGAGGCCGTGCGAACGGCTCCAGGATGCCAGGATGGAAGGATGGACACCGCCAACCTGACCCGCGAGGAGACCGCCGCGCGATCCGCGGCCGTCACCCTCCACCGCATCCGCGTCGAGCTCGACCTGACCGGAGCGCCGGAGCGGGCCCGCACCGGATTCCCCACCGCGACCACGCTGGAGTTCGACGCGACGACCGACGCGACCTGGCTCGACTTCATCGGCGAGGAGGTGCGCCGCGTCGAGGTGAACGGCGAGGAGCGCGAGGTCGACTACGACGGAGCACGGATCGCGATCACCGGTCTGGCACCGTCCAACGTGGTGCGGGTCGAGGCGGTCGGCGCTTACAGCCGCTCGGGGGAGGGGCTGCACCGCTTCCACGACCCCGCCGACGACCGCACCTACCTGTACACGCAGTACGAGCCGGCGGACGCCCGCCGCGTGATGGCGTGCTTCGAGCAGCCCGACCTCAAGGCCGAGTACACCTTCGTGGTCGATGCGCCGTCGGGGTGGGAAGTGCTGTCCAACCAGTCGCCCGCCCATGTGGACCTCGGCGTGGGCGTGCAGCGCGTGGAGTTCACCCCTACGCTGCCGATCTCCAGCTACATCACCGCGGTGGCCGCGGGACCGTACACCCGCGTGGACGGGGAGTGGACGCGCGACGAGCAGCGCATCGCCCTCGGACTGTTCGTGCGACGCTCGCTGGCCGAGCACCTCGAGTCGGACGAGATCCTGGAGGTCACGCGGCAGGGGCTCGACTTCTTCACCGAGGCCTTCGCCTATCCGTACCCCTGGGGCAAGTACGACCAGCTCTTCGTACCCGAGTACAACCTCGGCGCGATGGAGAACCCCGGGCTGGTGACCTTCACCGAGTCCTACCTCTCGCGCGGTGCCGCCACCGACGCACAGCGGGCGGCCAGGGCCAACACGATCCTGCACGAGATGGCTCACATGTGGTTCGGCGACCTCGTGACCATGACCTGGTGGGACGACCTGTGGCTCAAGGAGTCGTTCGCCGACTACATGGGCTCGCACGCGTCCGCGGTGGCGACGCGCTTCCACGACGCCTGGGTCACGTTCGCGATGCGGCGCAAGTCGTGGGCCTATCAGCAGGATCAGCTGCCGACGACGCACCCGATCGTGGCCGACATCCCCGATCTCGAGGCGGCGAAGCTCAACTTCGACGGCATCACGTACGCCAAGGGCGCCTCGGTGCTGAAGCAGCTGGTCGCCTACGTCGGCGACGAGGCGTTCTTCGAGGGCGCGCGACGCTACTTCGCGGCGAACGCCTTCGGCAACACCACGCTCGACGATTTCCTCGTGGTGCTGAGCGAGGCGTCCGGGCGCGACATGAGCGACTGGGCGGCGGCGTGGTTGCAGACCACCGGGGTCTCGACGCTGTGGATCGAGGCGGACGACGACGGCCGCCGCACCCTCGTGCAGAGCGGGACCCGTCCGCATCGGCTCCGCATCGGCTTCTACGACCGGGTCGACGGTCGGATCGTCCGCCGCGAGCAGCGGGAGCTCGACCTTCCCGGCGAGCGGGTCGAGCTCGACGTCCCCGAAGCGGACCTCGTGCTCCTGAACGACGACGACCTCACCTACGCGAAGGCGAGGATGGACGACCGCTCGCTGGCGACCGCGGAGGAGTCGCTCTCAGCCATCGAGGACCCCCTGGCGCGGGCGCTCGTGTGGTCGTCGCTGTGGAACGCGACCCGCGACGGTGAGCTCGATGCGGGACGCTTCCTGCGCATCGCCCGTGCTCACGCCCCGGCCGAGCCGAACGGCGGACTGTTGGGGGCGGCGATCCAGAACGCCGCGTTCACCGTGCGCCACTTCGTGGCCGACGAACGCCGGGTCGAGGAGCAGCGCGCCTGGACGGAGGCCGCCTGGTCGGCGCTGCAGGCCGCGGAGGCGGGAAGTGACGCGCAGCTGTCGTGGGCGCGCGCGCTGGCGACGGCCTCGGCGTTCGACGATGTGCACCACGCCGACCTGCGCGACATGCTCGACGGCCGGGGTCCGGACGGTCTCGTGATCGATCCCGACCTGCGGTGGCAGCTGCTGACCGCGCTCGTCACCACCGGACACGCCGACGGTGCCGACATCGCGGCGGAGGAGGAGCGGGACGACACCGGCGACGGACGCACGGCCGCCCGCCGTGCCCGCGCGTCGCGCCCGGAGGCGCCCGTGCGCGCCGCGGCCTGGGCGGCTGCCTGGGATGACCGCTCGCTGACGAACGACCACCTGGACGCCGAGATCGCCGGGTTCCGCGCGGGCGGCCGTCGCGACCTGATCTCCGATTTCGACGCGGAGTACTTCTCCCGCATCCGCGACGCGTGGAGCGAGCGGAGCATCGAGCTGGCGCAGCGCCTGGTGATCGGGCTGTTCCCGGCCGGTGACGCGCTCGACCCCGTCGACGCGTGGCTCGACGCGAACGCGGACGCTCCGGCGGCGCTGCGTCGCCTCGTGGTGGAGCAGCGGGACCACCTGGCGCGGGATCTCCGGGTCCGCGGCGGCCAGGCCTAGATCGGCTCGACGGTCATCCCCATGACCGTGCGCACGATCCACGGGTGCGCACGGTCGTCGTCGATGTGGCGCATGCCGAGCTTCTCGGCGACCCGGCGGGACGCGGTGTTGTCGGGGTGGATGATCGCGGTCAGCAGCGTCGGCGCGAGCTCGCGCCCGACGAGCTCGACGCAGGCGCGTGCGGCCTCCGTGGCGTAGCCGCGCCCCTGGAGCTCCGCGCGCACGTGGTAGCCGACCTCGAGCACGGGTTGCCCGTTCGACGACTGCCACGTGAGACCGCAGTCGCCCACGAACGCGCCGTCGTGGGTCTCCAGGGTCCACAGGCCGTGCCCGTCCTGCGCGTAGCGCTCGCGCATGCGGACGATCCACGCGGCGCTCTCGGCGCGGGTCTTCGGCGCGGGGTAGTAGGTCATCACCGCGGGGTCGCCGAGGAGCGCGGCGAGGTCGTCGAGGTCGTCGTCGATCATCTCGCGGAACACGAGCCGCTCCGTGGGGCGGGGCAGGAGCCGTCGCGGGGCCGACCGCGGTGGGGTGCTCACAGGTCGAGCGTGTCGCCGGGGTCGAGCACGAAGAACTCGCCGCCGTTCTGTTCCGTCGCCCACTGCAGCCGCTGCCGGTGCATGTTCCTGCCGATCACGGACAGCGTCATGTCGTGCGTGCCGAACGCCCGGCGCGGCTTGACGGCGAGCACGTAGTCCATCGCCTCGCCGATCTTGAGCCACGGGCCGCCGAGCGGTGCGGCCAGGGTCTGCACGTCCACGCCCTCGGGTACTGCGTACGAGTCGCCGGGGTAGTAGAGCTCGTCGTTCACGAGCACGCCGACGTTGTCGATGGTCGGGATCGAGGAGTGGATCACGGCGTGGGTGCCGCCGAAGAACCGCAGTGTGAACGGTCCGACCTCGATCGTGTCGCCGGGCGAGACCACCGTGATGTCGTAGCCGTCTGCCGCCCGGGCGACCCCTTCCGGGCCGTAGACGGGGGTGCCGGGCGCGGCACGGAGGATCCGGTCCAGCTGCTCCGGCGTCCAGTGGTCGGGGTGCTCGTGGGTCAGCACGACCCCCACGAGTCCGCTGAGGTCGTCGGGCGGCGTGGTGAAGGAGCCGGGATCGATCAGGAGGGTCTGACCGTTGAGGTCGAGACGGAGGGCGGCATGTTCGAACTTGGAGACGCGCATGACACGAGTCAACCGCTCCGTGGCGGTCGCGGCAATCACCGCGACGGCGCGCCACGCCCGGGAGTCGCGCGGACGCGGTGCCGATTTGGCGCGCAGAGAACGGCCGTGCCATACTTGAACGGTTGTCGCGGGACGGAAACGCTCCGCCAGACGGCCCCATCGTATAGCGGCCTAGTACGCCGCCCTCTCACGGCGGTAACGCGGGTTCGAATCCCGCTGGGGTCACACAACACGACGAAAGCCCTCCGGTTTGCCCGGAGGGCTTTCGTCGTCTGTGGCAGGTGCTCATCCCGCGGGTCGCAGCGACAGGATGCGGAAAGCCGCCGTGCGAAGGGGGACGATCATGAGCGCCATCATCGCCCCGCCGAACACCGCGAACGGCACCCAGACCGCGGTCGCCGAGGCGAGCGCCCCGAATCCGGCCATCGCCGCCGGCATCAGGCAGTCATCGCCGAGGCGGGTGAGCGCGCCCATCCGTCCGAGGTAGGCGGTGTCGACCGTCGCGGAGAACGTGGCGCTCAGAAGCACCGAGGCGTAGCCGGCGGTGGCGCCGATCACGAACGCCGCCGCTCCCACCGTCCAGGCCGGTCCCACGCCCAACGCCGCGATCCCGGCACCCTGCACGACCAGGGCCCAGAATCCGCCGTAGGCCTCACGCCGCGGACGCCACTTCGCGACCGAGATCGCCCCGAGCGCGGCACCGAGGCCGAGCAGCGCCTCGAACAGTCCGACGGCCTGAGCGCCCCAGCCCTCGTCGTGCGCGCGCAGCGCCAGCCCGATGCCCACGGCCGGCCCGACGGCGAGGTTCAACCCCGACAGCGCGATCACCAGGGTGCGCGTGGTGCGGTTCGCGGCCAGGTGCGCGAAGCCGGAGCCGATGCCGTGCAGAGTCGACTGCCGGGCGGCACGCGCCAGGCGGAACCGGGGGCGCAGCCAGAGGGCGAGGAACGCCAGGACGACCGTGAACGTGAGCGCGTTGACCGAGGCGCTGCCCACCAGCCCGGTGTGCGCGACCACCAGGCCACCGGCGGCGGCACCGCCCATCGTCCCGAGTCGCGAGGCCGTCTGCGCGGCGGCCCCGTACGACGGCAGGTCGGACGTGCGCACGAGCTGCCGGGCGATGGTGCCCGCCGACGGCTCGTAGAACGCGTCGCACACGCCGAACGCGACCGCGGCGAACACCAGCACGGCGACGGTGGGGGGCGTCGCCAGCACCCACAGGGCGACGGCGACGAGAACGGCCACGCGGGCCACGGTGAACAGCAGCATCACGCGGCGGGCGTCCACGCGGTCCGCGAGCACCCCGCCGAACAGCAGGATCAGTGCCCGGGGGAGGGTTCCGGCGGCGACGATGAGCCCGGCGACCGCGGGGGACGCGATCTGCACCGCCGTCCACGCCAGGGCGATGGTCCACAGCGCATCCCCTGCGTCGGAGAGGGCCTTCACGCCGATCCAGGCATGGACCAGGCGGTCGCGCCGGAACGGCGGAGGCGGCGCGAGCTCGACCGGCTCCTCGACCGCGGTCATCAGGGCTCCGTGGGGAATGCGTGGGCGAACACGAAAACCGGCACGCGCTCCTGGCCGTCGTCCAGTGCGATGCCGCCCTGCCACTCGCGGATGGTCTGCAGCAGCCGCGCGGAGAGGTCCCGCAGCTCGTCGGGGGAGGCCCACGCGGTGGTCTCGGTGTTGGATGCGTCGTACCCGGCATAGGCGGGGTCGTCCCGGTGCCGGTGCCAGCGCTGGAGCCGGTCGATCTGCATGCGGATGCCCTGGCGTTGCGCCTCGCGGGCGAGCAGCGCATCGGCGGGGGAGTCGGCGAAGTCGTCCACCGACCAGGTGAGCCCTCGTCGGGCCACCCGCCACCAGCTGGTGCGGCGGTCGTCCGACTCATCGGGCGCGCGTTCGACGACGCCCGCGCGTTCGAGCATGCGTAGGTGATGGCTGATGCTGCCGACCTGACTGTCGAGGGCGCGCGCGAGCGTGGTCACCTGGCACGTGCCGTAGAGCAGGAGGTAGTCGTAGATGCGGCGGCGCAGCGGGTGATGCACGGCGGTGATCACGGAGATGTCTTCCACGGGCATCACGCTAGGGCGGGGTCCCCGGGTGCACAAGAGTTCTTGTATACCCCGGAAAATCAGGTTTGCGAGTCGGGTCCCTCTCGCCGTCAGCCCTCGTCGCCCGTGCGCGCGGCCGGTGCCTCGGAGCGGTTCCGGCGGGTGCGACGCGACCGACGGATCAGCCAGACCACGAGCACGACCACCGCGGCGACCGCCAGCCAGGGGAGCAGGAAGCCCACCGCGATGACCAGTGCGTTCAGCGACACGACGAGGCCGTTCCACCCCGCGAGGAGACCGTCGCCGAAACCAGCGGGGTCGGCCGTGCTCGGCGCGGTGGCCTTCGTCAGCTGCACCTGCAGCGACGACATCGCCACCTGATCGTCGAGGGCAGCGAGCTGCTGCTCGTACGACTCCAGCTGCGCTTGCCGGTCGGTGAGAGCCACCTCGGCCTCGATGAGCTCCGACACGCTGCCCGACTGCGCCATGAGCTGCGTGAGCCGTTCGACCGACGCCCTGGTCGAGTCGACGCGTGCCCGCAGGTCGATCGCGGTCGACGTCACATCCTGCTTCGACGTGGAGGACGACAGCACCTCGCCGGTGTCGCCGAGCGCCGCGATCACGGCGGTGAGGTCGGTGGAGGGAACGCGGATGCTGATCCAGCCGTACGCGGAGTCGGCGGGCGCGGGCGCGCGGGTGTCGTCCGCCGCGAGCGCCTTGCCCACCTCGGTGCTCTCGACGTAGCCGCCGTGCTCCTCGGCCAGCGCGGCGATGGCGTCCGCCGCGTCGGGGATGCTCTTCACCTGTACCGTGGCCTGCGCGGTCGCGATGATGTCGCGGCCGGCGTCCGCCGTGGCGGCCCCCGGCAGCGCCACTCCGGGCAGCATCCCGCCGCTCGTGTCGGAGCGCGCGCCGTCGCCGGGCACCGAGCCGGGCGGGACCGCGGTGGTGCCCTCCGGCGCGGAGTCGGTCGACGATTCGGTCACCGCGTCGCCCGGGAGGCTCAGTCCCTCGACCGTCGACACCGCGGAGCCCCCGACGCTGTGCAGGATCGGCGGGGTGACGAGCACGCCGATCACGAACGCGGCGGCGATCCCGCCTCCGGTGAGCCAGGCGCGGCGGCGCCGACGGGCCTTCCCCTCCGCCGGCCGCGCCGGAGCGCGCTCCTCGGCGATCTCGGCGAACACCGCGTGCTCGATGCGGGCGATGGCCTCGTCCGACAGCTCGGGGAGCTGCTCGGCGGGAGTCTGTGCGTTCATGCGTCTCTCACTTCCCTCACGGCGCCGCGCAACTGCGTGCGCACTCGCGAGAGACGGTTCCGGACGACGGCGTGCGTGACCCCGAGCTCCTCCGCTGCGGCCTGATAGGCGTAGCCCTCCGCCGCGCACAGCCGGAAGATCTCCCGGTCGAGCTCGCTCAGCGTGCCCACCTCGGCAGCGATCCGCGCGGCGAGCGCGGCCGTGATGACCTGCTCCTCCACGCTGACCGTGCTCGCCAGATCCTCGTCGACCGCGTCCGCCGTGTGCGCCCGGTCGCGGCGACGCTGGCGCAGGCGGTTCGCCGCCTGGAGCCGGCAGATCGTCGCGAGCCAGGGCAGGATCGACTCGCCCTGCAGCTCCAGGCCGGGGAGCTTGCGCCACGCGACCACGAACGTCTCCTGGGTCACGTCCTCGGCATCGGCGGGGGAGGCGAGGATGCCCTGCGCGATCCAGTACACGGGCCGCACATGGGCCCGGTAGAGCTCGCGGAAGGCGCCCTCGTCGCCGGCTGCGGCCTGGGCCGCCCACCTCTGATCAGTCGTCTGGGAAGGCATCGGGGTTCCGTTCGGTGTCTCTCACCGGTGAGTGTCACGATCGGGCCCATCGTCTCAGACCCGGATTCCCGACGCGATCGCTCACGCCGCAGGCCGGATGCTCCGGTAGCATGGCTCCGGCGAGAGGGAGTATCCCGGACCCGCGCGTAACGTCATCACGAGCACCGACACCGCTGCTCCGGGCGCGCGACGCACTTCGGTGCGGGGGAGAGACTTTCGGACATCACCGACCCCTCGCGAAAGGTGCAGTGCGCCGTTGGACATCCCCGTCTGGTTCGAGATCACCTCGATGGTCGTGCTCACGATCATCCTGATTGGCGACCTCCTGCTCATCCGGCTGCGGCCGCACATCCCCTCGACGAAGGAGTCGACCCTCTGGGTGGTGTTCTACGTCGGGCTCGCGCTGCTGTTCGCGGTGCTGCTGGGAAACGTCGGCGGCTGGCAGAACGCGGGCGACTTCATCACGGGCTGGGCGCTCGAATACAGTCTCTCGGTCGACAACCTGTTCGTGTTCGTGCTGATCATGGCGCAGTTCGCCGTGCCGCGTCGGCTGCAGCAGCAGGTGCTGATGGTCGGCATCATCGTCGCGCTGATCCTGCGCGGACTGTTCATCCTGGTCGGCGTCGCGGTGATCGAGAACTTCTCGCCGATCTTCTACGTGTTCGGCGCCTTCCTGGTCTACACCGCGATCCGCCAGGCCATGCCGGAGGGCGACCACGAGGACGAGGTCAAGCGCGAGAACTTCATCGTGCGACTGCTGCGTCGCCGCATCGACATCAGCGAGACGTACGACGGCTCGAAGATCCGCACGACCGTCGACGGGAAGCGCATGTGGACGCCCATGGTGATCGTGTTCATCACGATCGGCGTGACCGACCTCATCTTCGCGATCGACTCGATCCCGGCGATCTTCGAGATCACCACGAACGGCTTCCTCGTGTTCGCCGCGAACATCTTCGCGCTGATGGGGCTGCGGCAGCTGTACTTCCTCCTCGGCGATCTGCTCGACCGCCTGCGGTACCTCCACTACGGCATCGCCGTGATCCTCGGCTTCATCGGCATCAAGCTGATCCTGCACGCGCTGCACGTGAACGAGCTGCCGTTCATCAATGGCGGACAGCACGTGGAGTGGGTGCCCGACATCGACAACATGGTGTCCCTGGGCGTCATCCTCGTGTCGATGACGGTCGCCACGGTGGCCAGCCTCGTGGCGTCCTCGCGGGAGAAGCGCGCGGAGCGGCGCAGCGCCCCCGTCGGGGACTGAGCGGCCGGGAGGCCCGTCAGAACGACCGCAGGTTCGCCTGCAGCCCGCCGTCGGCGTACTCGCGCCGGAGCAGCCCGCGTCGACGCAGGATCGGCACGAGCTCGTCGAGGGTGCGGTGCAGGGTGACGGGGTGGAAGTCTCCCCACAGCAGCACGCCGTCGTTGCCCCAGTCGCCGAGCTCCTCGACGAGGTCGGCGAACTCGTCCGCGGTGCCCACGAATCCCGTCCGGTCGGAGAGGCGTCCCGCTCGCGCGAGAGCGGTGAGGTGAGCGCGCAGCGGGGCGTCCTCGCCGCGGTCCCCGACGAGCCGCTGGATGCTGCCGCGCGACACGTGGGCACCGAAGATCGACAGGTCGAGCGGTCGGTCGAGGTCGAGCGCGGTGAGGTCGGTCTCCAGGTCGCTCGACTGCTTGCGGGCGATCTGGTGCAGCGCGGCGTCGTCGGGACGCGCGGAGGCGGCGACGATGCGGTCGGCCTCGTCTCTCGATGACGTGATCACGGGCTGGATGGCGAACAGGATCGTGATGTCCTCGGGGCGTCGGCCCTTCGCGACCGCGGCCTCGTGCACCCTGGCGCGGTAGTCGCGCACCGACTTCTCGTGCAGCGGGGCGAGCGCGAGCTGCACGTCCGAGTTCGCTCCCGCGAAGCCCAGGCCGCGTCCGGAGCCCCCCGGCGAGACGATCGCGGGCTCCCCGTCCGTGAAGGGCAGGGCGTTCAGCGGTCCGTCGAACGCGTAGTGGCGGCCGCGATGCGCGACGGGTCGCAGGCGACTGCCGTCGGCGTACACGTCGGTGGCGCGGTCGGCGACGAGCGCCCCGTCGTCCCAGCTGTGCCACAGCGACCGGATGCCGTCGAGCCACTCCTCGGCGCGGTCGTACGCCTCGTCGTGCCCGAGCTGCGGGGCGTCGGAGAAGTGCCGCGCGCTCCCGGTGTCGGTGACCACGTTGAGGCCGAGCCGATGGCCGCTCAGGTGGTGCAGCGTGGCGAACTGCCGCGCGGACGTGTACGGCAGCGATGCGGCGGGGTTGACGGTGGGGACCACGCCGAGGTGCTGCGTGGCCTGGAAGAGGTACGGCGCGAGCAGCAGCGGGTCGTGCTTCGGGCCGCCGAACGCGTGGCGCACCCGGAGGTCGATGGTCTCGGGCGAGCCGAGCGAGGGGCTGTCCTCGATGATCACGAGGTCGAAGCCCGCCTGCTCGAGCGTGCGGGCGGCCTCCTGGTACACCTCGGGCCGTGTCCAGTCGTAGTCCCAGTCGAGGGACGGGTAGCCCCACCCCTGCGGGCCGAAGCCGCGGGCGAGGAACCAGCCGAAGTGCTGCGGCCTGGTCATGCCACCGTCTCCCGCACCGACTCGAGCACGCGTGCCAGGTCGGCCACGAGGTCGTCGACGTCTTCGATGCCGATCGAGAGGCGCAGCGTCCCCGGTGCGACGCCGAGCACGCGGCGCTCCTCGTCCGTACGCTGCGCGTGGCTCGTGGTGCCGGGGTGCAGCACGAGCGAGCGCACGTCGCCGATGTGGGTCATGTGCGTGAACACCTCGACCTCCTCCACGAAACGACGCGCGGCGGGGAGGCCGCCGCGCAGCGTGACGGTGAAGATCGAGCCGAAGCCGCCGTCCAGGTAGCGTCGTGCGGTCGCATGGTGCGGGTGGGTCGGGAGGCCGGCGTAGTCCACGCTCTCAACGGCGTCGTGCGCGGCGAGCCAGCGCGCGACGTCGAGGGCGTTGCGCGACTGCCGCTCGACCCGCAGCCCCAGCGTCTCCGTGCCCTGCCCGATGAGGAAGGCGTTGAGCGGGGAGGGGGAGGCGCCGAAGCGCGGCGCGACCGACTCCCGCACGTACGCGATGCGGGCGTTGCCCCCGTGGCGGGTGTACACGCTCGGCAGTCCGCCGCGGCCGGGGAGCACGAGGTGCGGGGCGTTGTGTCCGGCGCGGTCGGCGTCGAAGCGGCCGTCGTCGACGATCACGCCGCCGAGCACGGAGCCGTGCCCGGCGAGGAACTTGGAGGCGGAGTGCACCACGATCGCGGCGCCGTGCTCGAGCGGCCGCAGCAGGGCGGGAGTGGGGAGGGTGTTGTCCACGATCAGCGGGATCGCGGACTCGTCGCCGATCGCGCTCACCGCGGCGATGTCGAGCACGTCGTTGCGGGCGTTCGCGAGCGATTCGGCGAACAGCGCGCGGGTGGTGGGACGGATGGCCTCGCGCCAGGCGTCGGGATCCGCGATGTCGTCCACGAACGTGGTTTCGATGCCGAGACGGGCCAGGTTGTCGAGGAAGAGCCCCCGGGTGCCCTCGTAGATGTGGGTGGACGACACGATGTGGTCGCCGGCGCCGACGACCGACAGCACCGCGGCGGTCACGGCGGCCTGACCGCTCGCCACGAGCACCGCGTCCGCCCCCGACTCGAGCGAGGCGAGCTGGCGCTCGACCGCGCGCACCGTCGGGTTCCCCGTGCGGGTGTAGCCGAATCCCGTCCCCGTGCCGAAGTGGTCGGCGGCGTGGTCGAAGTCGTCGAACTCGAAGCCGGCCGTGAGGTAGATCGGGGTCGCGCGCGACGCGGCGGTCTCGCGGCTCCGTGCGGCGTGGACGGCACGGGTGGCGAAGCGGGCGGTGTCGACGGTCATGCGGGGCCTCTCGATCGGGCGGGTGAGCAACAGAGTGTCACGGCGCGTCGCGGCGCGTCCGAGCGGTGGTAACCTGACGTCATGCGGACCGTGCTCCTTCTTAGCGGCCGCGGCGAGACCTCGATCTGAGCCCCTCCTCGTCGCGGAGTCCATCGTGGGCCGAACCGCCAGCCACAGGAGACACGCCATGACCAGCCCCGATTTCGGAGCCCCTTCCGCACGCCGCAGGACCCTCGCCGAGAAGGTCTGGGACGACCATCTCGTCGTGAAGGGCGAAGACGGCCAGCCCGACCTCATCTACATCGACCTGCACCTCGTGCACGAGGTCACCAGCCCGCAGGCCTTCGACGGTCTGCGCAGCGAGGGCCGCCCACTGCGCCGCCTCGACCTGACGATCGCGACCGAGGACCACAACACCCCGACGTGGGAGATCGACAAGCCGATCGCCGACCTCACCAGTCGCACCCAGATCGAGACGCTGCGCCGCAACGCCGCCGAGTTCGGGGTGCGCCTGCACTCGCTGGGCGATGCCGAGCAGGGCATCGTGCACGTGGTGGGGCCGCAGCTGGGCCTGACGATGCCCGGCATCACGGTGGTGTGCGGCGACTCGCACACCTCGACCCACGGCGCGTTCGGCGCGATGGCGTTCGGCATCGGCACGAGCGAGGTCGAGCACGTCATGGCGACGCAGACCCTGCCGCTCAAGCCGTTCAAGACCATGGCCATCACGGTCGAGGGCACGCTGCGCCCCGGTGTCACGGCGAAGGACATCATCCTCGCGGTGATCGCGAAGATCGGCACGGGCGGCGGTCAGGGCTATGTGCTCGAGTACCGCGGCAGCGCGATCCGCGCCCTCTCGATGGAGGGCCGCATGACGATCTGCAACATGTCGATCGAGGCCGGAGCCCGCGCGGGCATGGTGGCGCCCGACGAGACGACCTTCGCGTACCTGGAAGGGCGGCCGCACGCACCGAAGGGCCAGGACTGGGAGGACGCGGTCGCGTACTGGCGCACGCTGCCGACCGACGAGGGTGCCGAGTTCGACGCGGAGGTCTTCATCGACGCGAACGAGCTCGAGCCGTTCGTCACGTGGGGTACGAACCCGGGACAGGGGAGCTCCCTCTCCGCCGCGGTGCCGGACCCGGCGCAGATCGCCGACCCGAACGAGCGCGCTGCCGCCGAGCGCGCGCTGGAGTACATGGATCTGACGCCCGGCACTCCGCTCAAGGAGGTTCCGGTCGACGCGGTGTTCATGGGCTCCTGCACCAACAGCCGGATCGAGGATCTGCGCGCGTTCGCGTCGATCATCCAGGGCAAGAAGAAGGCCGACGGCGTGCGTGTGATGGTCGTGCCCGGCTCCGCGCGCGTGCGGCTGGAGGCCGAGGCCGAGGGCCTCGACAAGGTCATCACCGACTTCGGTGCCGAATGGCGCTTCGCCGGTTGCTCGATGTGCCTGGGGATGAACCCCGACCAGCTCGCCCCCGGGGAGCGGTGCGCGTCCACCTCGAACCGCAACTTCGAGGGGCGACAGGGCAAGGGCGGTCGGACGCACCTCGTGTCGCCGCTCGTGGCGGCGGCCACGGCGATCCGCGGCACCCTGTCCAGCCCAAGCGACCTGACGGAAGAGGCCTGACCCATGGAGAAGTTCACGACCCACACGGGCATCGCCGCTCCGCTGAAGCGGTCGAACGTCGACACCGACCAGATCATCCCCGCGGTGTTCCTCAAGCGCGTCACCAAGACCGGCTTCGAGGACGCGCTGTTCCACGGATGGCGGCAGGACCCGGAGTTCGTGCTCAACCAGCCCGTGTACCAGGGCGCGTCGATCCTCGTCGCCGGTCCCGACTTCGGTACCGGCTCGAGCCGGGAGCACGCCGTGTGGGCGCTGCGCGACTTCGGCTTCAAGGTCGTGCTCAGCCCGCGGTTCGCCGACATCTTCCGCGGCAACTCCGGTAAGCAGGGCTTGCTCGCCGCGACGATCTCGGAGGACGACCTCGAGCGGTTCTGGGCCGAGATCGAGCGGAATCCCGGGGCGCAGATGACCGTCGACCTCGAGGCGCGCACCGCATCGGTCGGCGGCATCCAGGCCGACATCGGCATCGACGATTACACTAGATGGCGGCTCCTCGAAGGGCTCGACGACATCGGGCTCACGCTGCGCAACGAAGACAAGATCGCGCAGTTCGAGGCCCGTCGCGAGTCGTGGCGGCCGCGGACCCTCCCCGTTCAGTGAGACGGAGGGGGCGGGGGAGCCAGGGGTAACCCCGCCCCCGATGAACGAAGTGAGGCCCCAATGACGACACCCGTGCGCGACGCTCTTCCCGACGACGTCCCTGCGCTCACCGGAGACGTCCTCGCCATCCGAGGAGGCCGACCGCTGCGTGGCCGGGTCGACGTCAAGGGCGCGAAGAACCTCGCCACCAAGGCGATGGTGGCCTCGCTCCTGGGAGAGACGACGAGCGTCCTGCGCGACGTGCCGGCGATCAGCGATGTGGCCGTGGTCCGCTCCCTTCTCGAGGTGCACGGTGTCCGGGTGTCGGAGGGCGATGAGCCGGGCTCGCTCGTGTTCGACCCGAGCGACGTGGAGTCGGCGCACTTCGAGGAGATCGACGCCCACGCGGGCGCGTCCCGCATCCCGATCCTGTTCTGCGGGCCCCTGCTGCACCGGCTGGGCCAGGCGTTCATCCCCGACCTGGGCGGCTGCCGCATCGGCGATCGCCCGATCGACTTCCACCTGGATGCGCTGCGCAAGTTCGGCGCGATCGTCGAGAAGCTGCCGAGCGGCATCCGCCTCTCGACCGGCGGCACCCGCCTGCACGGCGCCAACATCCACCTGCCGTACCCGAGCGTCGGGGCGACCGAGCAGGTACTGCTGACGGCGGTGCGCGCCGAGGGCGTCACGGAGCTGCGCAACGCCGCGATCGAGCCCGAGATCATGGACCTGATCGCCGTGCTGCAGAAGATGGGCGCGATCATCTCCTACGAGCCGAACCGGGTGATCCTCATCGAGGGCGTCGAGAAGCTCCGCGGCTACGACCACCGGTCGATCTTCGACCGCAACGAGGCGGCCTCGTGGGCGTCGGCCGCTCTGGCGACGGACGGCGAGATCTTCGTCGGCGGCGCCAAGCAGCAGGAGATGCTGACGTTCCTCAACGTGTTCCGCAAGGCGGGCGGCTGGTTCGACATCCAGGAGGACGGCATCCTGTTCCGGCGCGACGGCGACATCAAGCCGGTCGTGATCGAGACCGACGTGCACCCCGGCTTCATGACCGACTGGCAGCAGCCCCTCGTGGTCGCGCTGACCCAGGCGCACGGCCGCTCGGTCGTGCACGAGACCGTGTACGAGAACCGCATGGGCTTCACGGAGGCCCTCGTGAAGATGGGTGCCGACATCGTCGTGCACCCGCGCGGGCTGCAGGACGGCCCTCGCCGCGTGCCGCGCCGTGACCTGGAGCAGGCCGCCGTCATCACCGGCCCGACGCCGCTGCACGGCGCCGACATCGTCGTGCCCGACCTGCGCGGCGGATACAGCCACGTGATCGCGGCGCTCACGGCCTCCGGCGAGTCGAAGGTGTCGGGCGTCGACATCTTGGCCCGCGGGTACGAGAAGTTCCTCGCCAAGCTCGACGCGCTCGGCGCCGACTTCGACGTCCTCCGGTGAGCCCGATGGCTTCCCGGTCGCCGGAGAAGACGCGTCCGAGTCTGTTCTGGCCGCTCGCGGCGATCGTCATCCCGCTCGTGTCGCTGCTCGCCAAGATCCGTGTCACCGGTGGTGAGAAGCTGCCGCGCGACGGCGCGTTCGTGCTCGCCCCGAACCACTACTCCGAGTTCGACCCGCTGATCGTCGCGGTCGCCGTGTGGCGCATCGGCCGAGCCCCGCGGTTCATGGCGAAGGAGAGCCTGTTCCGTGTCCCCGTGCTCGGATGGGTGCTGCGTCGCACGGGCATGGTGCCGGTCGCACGGACGTCGTCGGCGACCGCGGCCAAGCAGACCATGGCGCAGTCGGCGGAGCTCGTCGAGCACGGCCGCGGCGTGATCGTGTACCCGGAGGGCACGCTCACGCGCGACCCGGATCTGTGGCCGATGCGCGGCAAGTCCGGCGCGGTCCGCCTCGCCCTCGCCGACGGGATCCCGCTGATCCCGATGGCGCAGTGGGGTACTCAGGAGATCATGGGTCGCTATCAGAAGGGCCTGAGCCTGTGGCCGCTGCGCAAGCCGGTCCGCGTGCTGGTGGGCGACCCGATCGACGTCGAGGATCTGCGCGGGCGTGCGACCGAGCCCGCCGCGCTGACCGAGGCGACGAGCCGTCTGATGAACGCGATCACGGCGCTGCTCGAGGAGCTGCGCGAGGAGAAGGCGCCAGCGGAGCGGTGGAACCCCGCGAGCCACGGCCAGAAGGAGACCGGTCGACTTGACTCCTAAGAGGAACACACCAGCGGGACCCCGGGTCGCCGTGATCGGCGCGGGCAGCTGGGGCACCACGTTCGGGAAGATCCTGGCCGATGGCGGAGCGCAGGTCACGATGTGGGCCCGCCGCGCCGAGCTGGCGCACGAGATCGACGAGGCCAAGCGCAACTCGCGCTACCTGCCGGGCATCAACCTCCCGCGAACCATGGCGGCCACGCACGAGCTCTCCTCGGCGCTCGACGGGGCGGAGCAGGTGTACCTGTCGGTGCCGAGCCAATCGCTGCGCGAGAACCTCAAGGCGCTGCGACCGCTGATCGCGCCCGGCGATGCCCGGATCGTCAGCCTCATGAAGGGGGTCGAGCGGGGCACGGGTCTGCGCATGAGTCAGGTGATCGAGCAGGAGCTGCGCTGCGACCCGGAGCGCATCGCGGTGGCGTCCGGCCCCAACCTGGCGCTGGAGATCGCGCGCGAGCAGCCCACCGCGGCCGTCATCTCGTCGCTGAGCCAGGAGACGGCGGAGGTCGTGGCGCGGGCCGCGCGCAACGGCTACTTCCGCACGTTCGTGAACACCGACGTGATCGGCACCGAGTTCGGCGGGGTGCTGAAGAACCTCATCGCCGTCGCGATCGGCATCGTCGACGGCGTCGGCTACGGCGAGAACACCAAGGCCTCGATCATCACGCGTGGCCTGGTCGAGATGACCGACTTCGCGGTCGCGAACGGCGCGCAGCCGGAGACGCTGCAGGGGCTCGCGGGGCTCGGCGACCTGATCGCGACGTGCCAGTCGCCGCTGAGCCGGAACAACACGGCCGGGCGGCTGCTCGGACAGGGCTATTCGTTCCAGGACGTCGTGAAGCAGATGCAGCAGACCGCGGAGGGGCTGGCCTCGGTCGCCCCCGTGCTGCAGCTCGCCCGCGAGGCCGGGGTCGACATGCCGATCGTCGAGCAGGTGAAGATGGTGCTCGACGGCAAGATGGATCCCCGGGATATCGCCCCGCATCTCACGACGGACGACGACACCCCGCAGGGGGAGAGGACCAACCATGGACAAGCAGACGGTGGTGGTGCTCTTCGGAGGGCGCTCCAGCGAGCATTCGATCAGTTCCGCAACGGCGGGGGGAGTGCTCGGCGCGATTGACCGCGACCGCTACGCGGTGATCCCGGTGGGGATCACGCGCGAGGGCGCCTTCGTGCTGGAGGACGACGACCCGGCGAAGTTCCCGCTCGATGCGGCGCACCTGCCCGAGGTGGTCGACAATGGCACGCGCATCCTGTGGCCGGAGCCGGGCGGCGACCGCACGCTCCGCGTGGTGCACCCTGGCGGCGCCGTCGACGGTCTCGGCGAGATCGACGTGGTGCTGCCCATCCTGCACGGACCGCACGGCGAGGACGGCACGATCCAGGGGTACTTCGACACGCTCGAGGTGCCGTACGCGGGCGGCGGCGTGCTCGATTCGGCGCTGTGCATGGACAAGCACTTCATGAAGATCGCCCTGCAGGCCGCGGGCATCCCGGTGGCGCCGTGGGTCACGGTGCGGCGCGCGGCGTGGGACGGCGACCCGTCGTCGGTACGCGAGCAGGCGGCCGGTCTGGGCCTCCCGGTGTTCGTGAAGCCCGCACGGGCGGGCTCGAGCGTGGGGGTGTCGAAGGTGAGCGCCCCGGAGGAGCTCGATGCGGCTCTCGCTGTGGCGTTCGCGGAAGACGACAAGGTCCTCATCGAGTCGGGGGTCACCGGGCGCGAGATCGAGGTCGCGGTGCTGGAGGCGGCGGATGGTGTCCGCGCCTCGCTCCCGGGCGAGATCGTCCTCACGTCGCGCGGCTTCTACGACTTCGAGGGCAAGTACCTCGGCGGCGACGGGGTCGATGTCGTGTGCCCGGCGGAGCTGAGCGACGCGGAGGTGTCGGCGGTGCAGGAGGCCGGGGTCCGCGCGTTCGAGGCGGTGGACGGCCGGGGCCTCGCCAGGGTCGACATGTTCCTCACGCCGTCGGGCGAGCTCGTGGTGAACGAGCTGAACACGATGCCCGGGTTCACGCCGATCTCGATGTTCCCCAAGTGCTGGGTGGCCTCCGGGCTGAGCTACCGCGACCTGATCACGGAGCTGGTGGAGGCGGGTCTGCGCCGCTGACCCGGGTTCCCCGCGGCGCTCAGCCCGCGGGGAATTCCACGCGGTCCGTGCACTGGGCGGTCGCGGGCGCCAGGCCGGACTGGATGCTCGACGAGAGGGTGTTCACGATCGACTGGAAGTCGATCTGCTCGCCGCGGCGGATGATGACCTCCACCGCGGGCTCGCGCCCGTAGGTGACGAGGCGCTGCCGCTCCTCCTCCTGATCGAGCACCAGCCAGTCGACGCCGCCGAGCGTCGTGCAGACGAGCGCCGATGGCGCGGGGGGCTCCACGCCGCAGCGCAGCACGATCGTGGGGTCGCCCCAGGCGCCCGTGGCCTGCGCGTCGGTCCACACCCGGTCGAACCCGTCGACGCTGTCGGGGAGCAGCACGGAGACGGAGGCGCAGCCCGGATCGTTGGCGTCGTCCGCGGGTTCCAGGTGGACGGTGGTCGAGCATCCGGTAACGACGGCGGCGAGGGCGATCGCCCCGGCGACGGCGGCGAGACGACGAGAACGGGGCATGCATCCAGGCTACCTTTGACGACATGCACTCCCGACCCGATGCCGACGACCCGCGCCTGGCAGAGCTCTCGGAGGGACGCATCCTGCGGTCGATCCTGAGCCGCACGACCCCGGGAGCGCACACGCTCCTCGGGCCGGGTGATGATGCGGCCGTGATCGCGGCGCCGTCGGGCTCGGTCGTCGCGACGACGGACACGCTGGTGCACGGTCCCGACTTCCGACTGGCGTGGTCCAGCGGGCATGATCTCGGCTGGAAGGCCGCGGCCGTGAACCTCGCGGACGTCGCGGCGATGGGGGCGCGTCCGACCGCGCTGCTGGTGGCCCTGGCGGTGCCGCGCGATCTGCGGTTGTCGTTCGTGGAACGGCTGGCCGACGGATTCCGCGATGCGTGCGCGGCCCTGGCGCCGGGGTGTGCGGTGGTGGGCGGCGACCTGACGGTGTCCGATGTGCTGACGGTGGCGGTGACCGCTCTCGGTGACCTGGAAGGGCGCCCTCCCGTCACGCGGGCGGGTGCGCGACCCGGTGACGTGGTCGCGGTCGCCGGCGAGCTCGGTCATGCCGCGCATGGGCTCGCGATCTTGTTCGGGCGCTTCCGCGACGGGGACGCGCCGATTCCGGTCGACCCGTCCCTGCTCGGACCAGGGGAGAGCGCGGCGGTGGCTGCGCAGCTGCGTCCGTCGCCGCCGATCGGGCTGGGCGTGGTGGCCGCGGCGGCCGGGGCGACCGCGATGATGGACGTCTCCGACGGGCTGGCGCTCGACGCGCGGCGGATGGCGGATGCCTCGGCGGTGACGATCGCGCTGGAGCGCGCCGAGCTCGGTGACTTCCCGGAGCGGGCGCTGGCGGGCGGGGAGGATCATGCGCTGCTGGCGAGCTTCCCGGACGGGATCCTGCCGCCGGGGTTCCGGGCGATCGGCACCGTGCGGGAGCGCGCGGACGAGAACCTGCTCTGCGACGACCTCCCGGTCGACGTCAGCGGCTGGGACCCCTATCGCGACTGGGACTCCGTGGCGGGCTGATCCTGTTCCGCAGGCGCGGCCTCGCCCGCGCGTTCGCACCACCAGAGCGCGGTGTCGCCATAGGTCTTCTCGCGGAACACCTGCAGTCCCGCCGCCTCGACGTCCGGAGGGGTGGAGCGACGGGCACGTTCGACGATCAGCACCGCGTCGTCGCTCAGGAGCGGTGCGAGGGCGATCAGGTCCGCGGTCATGGCGGCGTCATCGAGG
Source organism: Microbacterium sp. K35 (assembly GCF_004794375.1). Lineage (NCBI taxonomy): Bacteria > Bacillati > Actinomycetota > Actinomycetes > Micrococcales > Microbacteriaceae > Microbacterium > Microbacterium sp. K35. The sequence goes on from NZ_SSDM01000357.1 coordinate 42,369, forward strand.
TCGTACGGCGGGTCCGTGAACACGAGGTCGTAGGGCCCCGTGGCGCGGGCCAGGTAGGAGCGGACGCTCGCTTCGTGCACCCGTGCCGGCGGCCGGTTGCTCGCCCTGGCCACGGCTCCCGCGTTACGGCGCACGACGGCCGCGGCGGGGCGACCCCGCTCGACCAGGTCGGCGGTCGACGCTCCGCGGCTGAGCGCCTCGAGCCCGAGGGCCCCTGAGCCGGCGTACAGGTCGAGGACCCGCGCGCCGTCGATCGCTTCGAGCGACTCGAGCGCGGCGAACAGGGACTCCCGCACGCGATCACTCGTGGGCCGCGTCCCCGCCCCAGGAACCTCGAGACGGATGCCGCGCGCGCGGCCTGCGATGATCCTGGTCACCCGTTCACGATACGACAGGGGGCGACGACGTCGTGTCGGTCGCGTTCTCTAGACTCGGAGCATGTCGCTCACGCTCGAATCCTCGCTGGAGGAGGCCATCGGCGCGGCGTCGGCCAAGACGCTGGGTCGCGCCTTCGGCATGAAGACCGTGGGCGATCTGCTCGGCCACTATCCGCGGCGCTATGCGGATCCGGGTGAGCTCACGCCGATCCGCGATCTCCCGATCGGCGAGACGGTCACGATCGTCGCCGAGGTGCTGTCGTCGAGCTTCCGTCGTATGCGCAACCGACCCGGCGCGATGGTGGACGTGGTGATCGGCGACGGGGTGGGTCGCATGTCCTTGACCTTCTTCGCGAAGAACATCGGTGCGGCCGAGTGGCGGTCGAACGATCTCGCGGTCGGCCGTCGCGGGGTCTTCTCCGGCAAAGTGGGCGAGTTCAACGGCGTCACGCAGTTCGCGCATCCCGAGTACGAGCTGTTCGATGATGAGGATGCGGCGCGCCGTCGGGCCGACGCGCGGGCGGCGGTGCCCATTCCCATCTACCCGGCGACGTCGGCGATCCAGACGTGGCAGATCGCCCGCCTGGTCGGCCGCGTGCTGGACGGGCTGACCGAGGTGCCTGAGCCGTTGCCCGAAGACGTGCGTCGCGGCGAAGAACTGCTCACGGCGCGGGAGGCGCTCGAGCGCATCCACCGCCCCCGCACGCGCAACGACATCGACCCCGCGGTGCGCACCCTCCGCATGCACGAGGCGCTGACCCTGCAGACGGCGCTGCTGCAGCAGCGCCAGGCGGTGCGCGCCCTGGCGGCCACGTCGCGCCCGGCTCACCCCGGTGGGCTCCTCGAACGGTTCGACGCTGCGCTGCCGTACACGCTGACCCCCGACCAGGAGACCGTGGGCGCGCAGATCGCGCACGACCTGGTCGGTGCGTGGCCGATGAACCGGCTGGTGCAGGGCGAGGTCGGCTCGGGAAAGACCCTCGTCGCGCTGCGCGCCATGCTGCAGGTGGCCGAGAGCGGGGGACAGGCGGCCCTGATCGCCCCGACCGAGGTCCTCGCCGCTCAGCACCTGCGCTCCATCACGAAGATGCTGGGCCCGCAGCTCGCCCCTCTACTGATTCCGACGTTGCTCACGGGTCAGCTCCCCGCGGCCGAACGGCGCAAGGCTGCGCTCCGGGTCGCCTCCGGGCAGTCGCTCATCGTGGTCGGGACGCACGCGCTGCTGGGGGAGAAGACCACGTTCGCCGATCTCGGGCTCGTCGTTGTCGACGAGCAGCACCGCTTCGGTGTGGAGCAGCGCGAGGCGCTGCGCGCGAAAGGATCCAGTCCGCACGCGCTCGTCCTCACCGCGACACCGATCCCGCGCACGGTCGCGATGACGGTCTTCGGCGACCTCGACACCTCGGTCATCCGCACGATGCCCGCCGGTCGCGCCGGCATCGAGTCGTACGTCGCTCCGCTGGCCGAGCACCCCGGCTGGTTCAACCGCGTGTGGGAGCGAGCGGCGGAGGAGATCGCGCAGGGTCGACAGGTGTTCGCGGTATGCGCGGCGATCGACACGGCGGCGAAGACGGCGGAGGCGGGCGAGCAGGAGCTTTTGGCGCCGGAGGGTGGGAAGGGGCCGCGCTGGGGCGTCGTGCAGCTCGACGAGGCGCTGGCCACGCATCCGACGCTCGGCGGCCTCCGGCGCGCGGTGCTGCACGGGCGCATGCCGTCGGAGGAGAAGGATGCGGTGATGCAGTCCTTCGCCCGCGGCGACATCGACCTGCTGCTGGCGACGACCGTGATCGAGGTCGGGGTCGACGTGCCCAACGCCTCGACCATGATCGTGCTCGATGCCGACCGCTTCGGGGTGTCGCAGCTCCATCAGCTGCGCGGACGTGTGGGTCGTGGCGGCGTGCCGGGGTTGTGCCTGCTGGTCACCGAGGCCGAGGAAGGCTCCGTCGCGCGGGAGCGGGTCGATGCGGTCGCCGCGACCCTGGATGGGTTCGCCCTGGCCGAGGTCGATCTGGAGCTGCGGGGGGAGGGCGACGTGCTCGGTGCCGCGCAGGCGGGCGTGCGCTCGTCGCTCAAGCTGCTCAGGGTCGTGAAGGATGCGGCGCTGATCACCCGCGCGAGGGAGCTGGCGGAGGGGATCCTGTCCGACGACCCGGAACTCGCGCGCCACCCCGGTCTCCGCGACGCCATCGGTCGCCGCGTGACGGACGAGGACCGCGCGGCGCTGGCGAAGAACTGACGCCGTTCGGCCGTGCCCTAGGCTGGATGCATGAGCAGCAGGATCGCCGTCGTCCCGGGTTCGTTCGATCCGCCGACCCTGGGTCACCTCGATGTGATCCGCCGCGCGGCCGCCCTGTACGACGAGCTGCACGTGCTGGTGGTGCACAACCCCGGCAAGGAGGCGATGCTGCCGATCGCGCAGCGGCTGTCCCTGCTCGAGCGCTCGATCGCCGAGGACGGCATGCAGGGCAACATCGTGATCGGCTCCTGGAGCATGGGTCTCCTCGTCGACTACGCGCGCGACGTGAACGCGGGCGTGCTGGTGAAGGGCATCCGCTCGCAGGTCGATGTCGCGTACGAGTCGCCGATGGCGATCGTGAACCGTCACCTGGCCGACATCGAGACCGTCTTCCTGCTGCCCGATCCCGCGCACGCCATGGTGTCGAGCTCGCTCGTGCGCCAGGTCGCGTCGCTGGGGGGAGACATCGCGCCGTTCGTTCCGCCGGCCGTTGCGTCGTTCCTCGACACCGGTGCGCGCGGCCTCTGAAGCCGCCCGTCCGGCCCGGTCGCAGGGAGACCCCGGTAGCATTGAGGGGTGCGTTCCCGACTCAACAGCCCCTTCGTGCTCCCCGTCCGTGACATCGTCCGGCGTCCGGGGGAGATGCGCGAGCACACCTTCACGGTGACGCTCCCCGAGCAGTGGGGGGAGGGCATCGTGACCTTCGAGTCAGGCTCCGAGCTGGATCTCGACGTGCGTCTGGAGTCGGTTCACGAGGGCATTCTCGTGTCCGGTTCCGCGGATGGAGAGTACGTCGGCGTCTGCGGCCGCTGCCTCACCGACATCTCCGAGCCTGTCGAAGTCGAGTTCCAGGAGCTTTTCGCGTATCCTGGTGAGGAAGAAACTGACTTCGAGGTTCAAGACGACCACGTGGATCTTGAAACTCTCGTCAGGGATGCGGCCGTATTGTCGCTTCCATTTCAGCCGGTGTGTCAGCCGGATTGCCTCGGGCTCGACCCGGTCACAGGCGAGAGGCTGACCGAGAGCACCGGGACGGAGCAGGCCGCTCCCATCGATCCTCGATGGAGTGCGCTCCAGCAGATCACAGACCAAGACGGCACGGCAGAGAGCCGTGCCGCCGAGAAAGAAGAGAGCTAGTCATGGCTGGTAACCCCCCGAAGCGCAAGGTCTCCCGTTCGAACACCCGCTCGCGTCGCGCGCAGTGGAAGGCGGAGGCTCCGGCGCTCGTCAAGACCGTCGAGAACGGCAAGGTCGTCTACAGCCGTCCGCACCAGGCGAAGGTCGTCACCGACTCGCAGGGCACCGAGCTCTTCCTGGAGTACAAGGGCCGCAAGGTCGCCGACGTCTGAGTCGCGTACCGTGACGGAGGTCCCCGGGGGGACGAGACCTCTCCCAGCAAAGCTCCGCGTCGACATCGACGCGGAGCTTCTGGAGTTGGCGCTCACCCATCGCTCCTACGCTTACGAGCACGGCGGCATCCCGCACAACGAGCGCCTGGAGTTCCTCGGCGACTCGGTGCTGGGGCAGGCGGTGACGGTGATGCTGTTCACCACGCACCCCGACCTCGACGAGGGCGAACTGGCCAAGCGGCGGGCAAGCGTCGTCTCGACGGTGGCCCTGGCCGAGGTGGCCCGCGGTATCGACCTCGGAAGTCATCTCTTGCTGGGTCGCGGTGAGGAGCAGACGGGCGGTCGCGACAAGGACTCCATCCTGGCCGACACCATGGAGGCCGTGATCGGCGCCACCTACCTCTCCGCGGGGCCGGAGGCGGCGACCGAGCTGGTGCTGCGATTGACCGAGCCTCTGCTGGCGGACCCGGAGCGCTACGGCGCCGCGATGGACCCGAAGACCAGCTTGCAGGAGCTTGCCGCCCGGGTGGGTGCTACGCCGCCGCAGTACTCGGTCGAGGCGAGCGGACCGGATCACGACCGTCGCTTCACGGCCACGGTCGCCGTCGGAGACGTCGAGATGACCGGCACCGGAAGCAGCAAGAAGACCGCGGAGATGGCGGCCGCGCTCAGCGCCTGGCGCGTGCTCAACGAGCGTGCCTGAGCTTCCCGAGGTCGAGGTCGTCCGCGCGGGCCTCGCCCCGGCCGCGGTCGGCGCGACGATCACGGCCGTGAGCGTCTTCGACGAGCGCGCCCTCACCAGGCACACGGCGGGTGCTGCCGACTTCGTGCAGCGCCTCGAGGGGCGTGCCTTCACGGCGGCGATGCGTCGCGGCAAGTTCCTGTGGCTTCCCCTCGATGACGACGGGGAGTCGGCGCTGATCGCGCACCTCGGCATGAGCGGACAGCTGCTCCTGCGGGCTCCCGACGCTCCGTCCGAGCGCCATGAACGCGTGCGCCTCGGGATCGAGCATCCCGTTCACGGTGAGCTCGCGGTCGTGTTCGCGGATCAGCGCACGTTCGGCTCCCTCGCCGTCGACGCCGTGGTGGGGGACGGGCCCTCGCGCGTACCGACGCAGGTGGCGCACATCGCGCGCGATCCGATGGACCCGTTCTTCGACGACGACGCCTTCCGAGTGGCTCTCGCTCGCCGGCACAGCGCGGTCAAGCGGGTGCTGCTCGACCAGGGCGTCGTGAGTGGTATCGGCAACATCTATGCCGACGAGTCGCTGTGGGCCGCGCGTATCCACCCCGAGACGCCGGCCGATCGACTCTCGACTCCGGCCGTGCACCGTCTGCTCACCGAGGTCCGCACCGTGTTGGCGAAAGCCCTCGCCGAGGGCGGGACCAGCTTCGATGCACAGTACGTCAACGTGAACGGCCAGGCGGGGTACTTCGCCCACTCCCTCAATGCCTACGGCCGCGGCGGAGAGCCGTGTCCGCGGTGCGGCGGCGCCATTCGACGGGTGTCGTTCATGAACCGGTCGTCCCACTTCTGCCCGACCTGCCAGCGCCGCCGCTGAGGTCACACCGGCTGGAAGGCTCGCCCGAGGAGCGGCCGCGTCGCCCAGGTGCTCGCCCACACCAGCCCGATCCCGGTGACGAGAACCACGGCGATGGTGGCGATCGAGACGGGCGCCGTGATCAGTGCGATTCCGAGCAGGGGAAACACGAGGAACGCGGCGCAGAGGGCGGAGCCGAGAGAGGTCACGAGCACCGGGGCGACGATGGAGCGTCGGCGGGCGCGATCGATCATCTCCATCGGCATCCCCAGCTGGTGCAGGCTTCGGTGGAGATCTCTCTGATCGATCACGTCCGCAGCCTGATTGACGCCCACGGATGCCGCCACCATGAGGAACGATCCGATCAGGGTGATGATGAGTCCGGTGCGGATGTCGGCGGCGAGCGTCGCGTCGGCCCCGGATGCACCAGGACCGTCGATCTCCGCCATGAGCGCGACACCGGTCCCCGCGAAGACGGCCATGAAGCTCGCCATCGCGATGCCACCGACTTGACGCCACGCAGCTTTCGGCGCATCCAGGACGATGCGGGCCGAGAGCATGCGGTCGGGCTCCTGTGCCCGGCGCAGGCTCGTGCGTGCCCAGATCGACAGTGCCCAGGGGCCGACCAGGTTCAGCACGGCGAGCGCCGCGGCGTAGAGGCCGCACAGCACGATGACGGCGATCATCCCGCCGGCGATGGCGGGAACCGCCTTGATGAGCACGAAGGCGATCGCCAATCCCCCCACGGCGATCACCGCACGGATCCAGTGCATCTTGGTGACGACGGCCCGAGTGCGCACTCCCAGCGGCGAGATCACCACGCGGCGCAGACCGATGGAGGCACTCACCACGGCCAGCAGCAGCACCACGGCGACCACGAGGAGGATCGGAACGGGCGGCAGGAGCACAGCATCGAACCCGAGCGGTGCGCCGCGGAACGGGATCAAGCCGATGAGCGGACTGATCGCGAGGTGACCCGCCACCCCGATCGCGGCGCCGACGGCTGCCACGAGCAGCGACTCGGCCACGGTGGCGACCGTCACCCCCGCGGGTGTGACACCGAGCAGGCGGAGTGTCGACAGCCTCTCGTCGCGACGGCGCGCTGACAGTCGGGCGGCCGCACCACCGAGGGACATGAGCGGCACGACGAGGAGGACGAGAGCGATGCCAGCGAGTGCCTGGTAGAGGGCAGCACTGTCATCGGACCACCGCCAGAACGACTGCGCACCGCCGATCACTGTGAGGACCAGGGTGGTGACGATGCCGAAGGCGACGACGGGGAGCACGAGGACGCTGTTCTCTCCGCGGGCCGGCCGCAGGAGGAGCGTCAGCACGCCGGCGTTCATGCGTCCACCGCCGAAGAGACGACGCGCCCGTCACGCACGGCGACCGTGCGGGTGCAGCGTGCCGCGACGTCGGCGTCGTGCGTGACCACCACCAGAGTGCGTCCCTGGCCGGTGGTCGACCACAGCAGTGCATCCATCACCTCTGCGGAGGTGTGCGAGTCGAGCGCGCCGGTCGGCTCGTCCGCGAAGACGATCTCCGCACCCGTCGCCTGCGCGCGCGCGATCGCGACACGTTGCGCCTGACCGCCGGAGAGTTCACCGATGCGTCGATCCTCCATTCCCGCCAGTCCGAGCGCGGCAAGCCAGGAGGCGGCGTGCGGGATGGCATCCTTCTTCGCCACGCCGTTGATCATGGAGGCCAGGGCCACATTCTCGACCGCGGTGAGCTCGGGGATGAGGAGTCCCTGCTGGAACACGAAGCCGAATCGTTCGCGACGCAGGCGCGAGCGCGCGGATTCCCCGAGTGCGGTGACCTCGACGGGTCCGCCGGCGGACGGGTGGAACGTGACGCTGCCGGCGTCGGGGGCCGTGATGCCCGCGAGCACGTGCAGCAGAGTGGTCTTGCCCGATCCGGAGGCGCCCATGATGGCCACGGCTTCTCCGCGCTGCACGGCGAGGTCGATGCCGGCGAGGGCGCGCGTGGCCCCGAAGGTCTTGGTGAGAGCGTGAGCTTCGATCACGAATGCGTTCATGATTCCAGCCTTCCCGCGCGCGGCCGCCACGTCGTCGGCCGTCCGGATGACCGTCCCGGAGCGGAGTCATCCAGGAGGATGACTCCGCTCCCGCGGGATCAGAGCTTCTTCTGCCACGCTCCCGCGTACGAGACCGGGCGGAACCCGATCGCCTCGTTGATGTCGAGCATCGGCCGGTTCTCCTCCGCGTTGAAAGTGGAGACCACGGTGGCATCCGGCACGAGCTCACGCCAGCGGAGCAGGTTCGCGCACTTCACGATCATGCCCAGACGATGCCCGCGGTGGTCCCTGGACACCAGGGTGCCGAACTGATGCGTGACGCCGGTGCGCTCCGCTCCGATGACCAGCTCGTTGTACGCGACGATGTCGCCGGTGGGTACGTGCTCCACGGCGACGACGGACACCGTCTGCCCGGCGCCCGTCAACCGTGCATCTCGCCGGGCCACCCGGTCGGCGTCCCAGACCTCCGCGACGAAGTCCATGTCGCCGCTCGGAGCGTCCGTCGACAGCCGCGCCAGCACCGCCGCGTACCCGGAGCGGAGCTCGGGCGGTGTGGGCAGCAGCCACTCCACCACGCGGTAGTCGGGTCCTGCGGCCTGCGTGGCCTCGGCCAGAGCGGCCTCCAGGGGAGCGGGGTCCGCGCGCAGGTCGAATTCACTGTTGCGCTCGACCTGCTCCAGTGTGAACCCGTGGGCGTCGACGCGGTCGCTCAGCGGCGTCGCCGGAATGCGGCCCCATCCGGTCCGAGGAACCAGCATGCGAGATGTCTCCTCCGGACGATGCAGGCTCCAGATCTGCAGCACGCTGCGCCCGCGGGACCGTGCCTCGCTCTCGGCTCGTGCGAGGAGCGCGTCCTCGATGCCTCGGCCCCAGTGTGCGTCAGACACGAGCAGGTCGACCTCGGCAGCGTTCGCGTCCGCCTCCTGCGCGAAGGACACCGTCACCATGCCCACGATGTCGGCACCGTCGCGGGCGACGAAGCCGAGGTCGAGGGAGTCGGTGTCGTCTTGCCAGCCCGGGAGCATCTGCGCGGCATCCGGCGCGAGATCCGGGATCCCGACCTGCTCGTCGCAGATCTGCCGGTTGAGTTCGCCGTACGCGCGGAAGTCGGCGGCGTCGTCAGCGTCGAGCGCGGCGGGGACGGTCAGCGGTGAGATGGTCAGTTCCGCGATGGTCATGTCGGTTCCTTCGGGGTGGCGGGCGGCTGCGGGGGAGACGGCGAAGGGCCGTCCACGGTCTCCTCCGCCCACGGACGGGGCGGAGGAGACCGATGGTGCGGTGTCGACGGCGTGCGAAGCGGTCATGCGGATCAGCGCATTCCCCGCTGCATGTCGAACATGAGCATGGCGTTCGACTCCGCTGCGGAGCGGTGACGCTGCTCTCCGACGAGGAACAGGTCGGCCGGGTCGAGGGTCAGCCCTCGGCGCGGCCGCCGCGGCCGCTGAGCCCGCTGGAGCAGCCAGAGGCCGATCCGGAGGGACAGGCGGTCGGTCAGACGGAGCTGTCGCCGTTCGTCGTCGCGGGGGAGGGGGAGGACCTCACGGTCCTCGATATCGGGCGGGTGGGTGGTGCTGCGGTACAGCGTGGTGTTCACGATGATTCCTTCGAGGTTGCGTGATGGGAGGGGGTGCGGAAGCACCGGCGCAGGCCGAGGATCCGGCCGGAGACGGTGCGGACGGTGGCGACCGCTCGGGGATGCGCTGACGCGAGAAAGCGAGAGCACGTGCCGAGGGTGGCGGGGAATCCATGACTCCGCGGTGCGGGTCAGAGGGTGGTGGCGCGGGGGAACCGGCAGGACGGATGGCCTCGGAGAGGCGTCACATCCCGGGCGACGGTTCTAGCAGATCGTGCCGAGGCGGTCGCCGGCGGTTACCGAGTACGCACGGTTCGGCGCGGTGTGCGCGGGCGCGGTGCGGCCGTTGGCCTTCGCGGTGTGCTGAGTGATCATCATCGGTAACCTCCTTTCGTGTGGCGATCCGGAGGCCAACCGTAGCGAAACTCTCAGCCGATCGTCAAGCATTTCGTGCTAGCGCCGGCGTGTCGCCGCCGGAGGAGCTCGCTCCGAGACCCGCGCGGGATCCGTGGGAATCCGCGCGATTCCGGTAGCGTAGCGACGTGATTCTCCCCCGACGAGCGGTGCCCGCATGCATCTGAAGAGCCTGACGCTCAAGGGGTTCAAGTCGTTCGCCCAGCCGACGAGCTTCGTCTTCGAGCCCGGCGTGACCTGCATCGTGGGTCCGAACGGCTCCGGCAAGTCCAACGTGGTCGACGCCCTCGCCTGGGTCATGGGGGAGCAGGGCGCGAAGACCCTCCGCGGCGGCAAGATGGAGGACGTCATCTTCGCCGGCACCTCCACGCGAGGGCCCCTCGGGCGCGCCGAGGTGCAGCTCACGATCGACAACGCCGATGGAGCACTGCCGATCGAGTACGCCGAGGTCACGATCAGCCGCACGCTGTTCCGCAACGGATCGAGTGAGTACGCGATCAACGGCGAGGGCTGCCGACTGCTCGACGTGCAGGAGCTCCTGAGCGACTCGGGTCTCGGCCGCGAGATGCATGTGATCGTGGGTCAGGGGCGCCTCGACACCGTGCTGCAGGCGTCGCCGGAGGATCGCCGTGGCTTCATCGAGGAGGCGGCGGGGATCCTCAAGCACCGACGCCGCAAGGAGAAGACCCTCCGCAAGCTCGACGCCATGGAGGCCAACCTGACGCGTCTGAGCGACCTGGCCGGTGAGATCCGGCGGCAGCTGAAGCCGCTGGGCCGTCAGGCCGAGATCGCCAGGGAGGCCCAGACGATCGCGGCCGTGGTGCGCGATGCGAAGGCCCGGCTGTTCGCGGACGACGTAGTCGCCCTGCGCACGGCCCTGGCCGACCACACCCGCACGGAGCAGGAGCGTCACACGGAGCGCCTCGTGCTGTCGGATCAGGCCGAGGCGGTGCGTGCGAGCATCGCGCGGCTCGAGAAGGACCAGAACTCCGTCGCCGTCGATGCGGCGCGCGGCGTGGCCTTCGGGCTCGAGCAGGTCCAGGAGCGCATGCGGGGGCTGTACACCCTCGCCAATCAGCGTCTCGCTCTGCTCGGCTCGGAGGAGGACGATGCCGCCGTGACCGCGGTCACGGTGACGCAGGCGACGATCGACGAGGCGAAGGACGACATCGAGACGATCTCCTCGGGCCTGGGCGATGCGCAGGATGCCGCGGTCGCGGCGAGCCGCGAGGTCGTGCACGCCAGGGCGGAGCTCGACACGCTCGACGTCGACATCGCGGAGCAGAGCGCGCTCGTGTCGGAGTACGACATGCGCCTGACGGCCCTGCGCGGTACGGCTGATGCGGCGGCGTCGGCCCTTGCCGCGGTGCGTGGTGCCGTGCTGCGCCAGGAGAATGCGCTCGAAGCGGCGAACGAACGGCGGCGGGAGGCGGCGGAGGCACTGGAGGCGATCGAGGACGCCGAGGCACCGCAGGGCACAGCCGTCGAGCACGCTGCCGCCTATGAGAGCGCGCAGCGGGCGGCGACGGCGGCGGAGGCCGAGCGCGAGACGCTGCGCGAACGGCTCCACGCCGCGGAGCGCGAGGTCGACTCGCTCACGGCGAAGGCGGCGGCGCTGAGCAGCGCGCTGTCGCTGTCCGGTGGTGCCGCCGAGATCGTGAAGGCCGGTGGCGCGGGAGTCCGCGGACTGGTCGGCGACGCGGTGCAGGTCAGGCCGGGGTTCGAGGCGGCGATCGCCGCGGTCCTCGGTCCGCTCGCGGAGGGCGTGCTGATCGACAGCGCGGACGCCGCGTTCACGCTGGCGGCCCTGGCTGCGGCGGAGCGCCGTGGGGTCGTGGATTTCGTGGTGGCGGATGCTCTGCGCCCCGAGTCGACCGCGCCTCCCGTCGACGGTGTCACGTCCGCGATCGACGTGGTGACCGCACCCGACGGCGTCCTGGGCATCCTGTCGCATGTGCTGATCGCCGAAGACCTCGATGCGGCGCGCTCGGCGCGAGCCGCTCTGGATGCGCTGTCCGACACGCGGACGACGATCGTGACGACCAGCGGCGAGGTGATCACCGCGCAGACGCTGCGCACGGGCTCCGGTGGTGAGCGGTCGCGTCTCGAGCTCGCGGCCGAGCGCGACGCGGCGACGGAGCGGCTCGCCGAGATCCAGATCGTCGTCGACTCGCTCCGGGAGGCGCGGATCGAGGCGGACGAGCAGGTGGAGGCGACACGGCGTCAGGCCAAGGACGCGTTGCGGGCGCTGCGCGAGCACGATGCCGCCCTGGCCACGCACGCCGAGCAGGTCAACCGCGTCACGGTGCGGCACGAGTCCGCCGTGGCCGAGTGCGAGCGCCTGGAGTCGGGGCTCGCGCAGGCCCAGGCTGCGGTCGCGGATGCCGAGGCGAAGGCGGAGTCGGCCCGTGCGGAGCTCGACGAGGCCGTGGCCGCGCCGCGTCCCGTGCTGGACGCGTCTGCCCGCGACGGTCTGCTCGAGGCTCTCGAGCTCGCCCGCGAGGGAGAGGTGCGCGCGCGGCTCGAGGTCGAGACGCTGCGCGAGAGGGTGCGTGCGGCGCAGGCGAGGGTCGCGACGCTCGAACGGCAGCGCGAGCAGGAGCGGGACGCCGCCGCCGAGGCCGCCCGCCGTGCAGTGATCCGTCGGGCACAGCGGGAGGCCGCCTCCGGGGTGGCGGAGGAGCTTCCGCGCATCCTCGACTCGCTCGACCGCTCGGTGACCGAGGCCCGTGTGGCTCTTGCCGAGGCGGAGGCCGCCAGAGCAGCGCAGAACGAGGAGCTGGTGGCGCTCCGGAAGCAGGAGACGTCGCTGCGCGAGCGGCTCGTCGGCCTCACCGAGAGCGTGCACGGCCTGGAGCTGCAGATCCACGAGAAGAAGCTCCACCTGCACAGCCTGCTGGAGCGTGTGTCCTCCGAGCTGTCGCTCGACGAAGATATTCTCGTTGCGGAATATGGACCTGATCAGCTCGTTCCGCGCGATCCCGGAGTGGAGCCCCCTGCGGACGAACTGCTCGACGACACGGCGATCCCGTTCGATCGTCGTATCCAGCAGCGCCGGCTGGCCGAGGCCGAGCGGAAGCTCGCCCAGCTGGGCCGCGTCAATCCGCTCGCTCTGGAGGAGTTCGCCGCGCTCGAGCAGCGCCACGCCTTCCTGACGGAGCAGCTCGCCGACCTGACCCAGACCCGTCAGGATCTGCTGACGATCATCGCGGACCTCGACGAGCGGATGCAGACCATCTTCGCCAGTGCGTTCGAGGACACCAAGGAGGCGTTCGGTCAGGTCTTCCCGCTGCTGTTCCCCGGTGGGACGGGGAGCATCTCCCTGACCGACCCGGACAACATGCTCACGACCGGCATCGAGGTCTCGGTGCGGCCCGTCGGGAAGAAGATCGAGCGCCTGTCGCTGCTCTCCGGAGGGGAGCGGTCGCTGGCCGCTGTCGCGCTGCTGGTGGCGATCTTCAAGGCGCGTCCCAGCCCGTTCTACATCCTCGACGAGGTGGAGGCGGCCCTCGACGATGCGAACCTCGGCCGGCTGCTCACCGTGTTCGAGCAGCTGCGGGAGACATCTCAGCTCCTGGTGATCACGCACCAGAAGCGCACGATGGAGATCGCCGACGCGCTGTACGGGGTCTCGATGCGCCAGGACGGTGTGTCCGCTGTCGTCGGTCAGCGCGTTGGTGACCGCGCCGCCGCCGCGGCGAGCTGACCGGCGTAGCGAACCGCTACCCGTAGGCTGGGGGGATGGCAGAGAAGTCCTGGTCTCTCGGTCGCGCCCTGCGCGGCATGTTCGTCAAGCCCACGATCGATGAGACGACGTGGGAAGACCTGGAGACCGCCCTGATCACGGCCGACTTCGGGCCGGACATCAGCGAGCGCATCGTCGACGAGCTCCGCGACAAGGTCGCGAAGTACCGCACGACCGACCCCCGCGACCTCCAGCGCATGCTGCGCGAGACGCTCGAGGAGCACTTCGCGAAGTTCGACACGACGCTCAAGCTCACCGAGCGCCCGGCCGTCGTGCTCGTCGTCGGCGTCAATGGGGTCGGGAAGACCACCACGATCGGCAAGTTCACCAAGTTCCTGCGCGGCTACCAGCGCAGCGTCGTGGTGGGGGCCGCCGACACGTTCCGTGCCGCCGCCGTGGACCAGCTCGCCACGTGGGCGCAGCGCGGAGGGGCGGCGATCGTCCGCCCGCAGCACGAGGGGCAGGACCCGGCGTCTGTGGCGTTCCAGACCGTGGAGTACGCCAAGCGCGAGGGCATGGAGATCGCGATCATCGACACGGCCGGTCGTCTGCACACCAAGGGCGGGCTGATGGACGAGCTCGGCAAGATCCGCCGGGTCGTGGAGAAGCAGGCCCCGATCAGCGAGGTGCTGCTGGTTCTCGACGCGACGACGGGGCAGAACGGGGTCATGCAGGCGGAGACGTTCCTGCAGCACGCCGGTGTCACCGGGCTCGTGCTGACCAAGCTCGACGGGTCGGCCAAGGGCGGCTTCGTTCTCGCGGTTCAGGAGCGCACCGGGATCCCGGTGAAGCTGCTCGGACAGGGCGAGGGCATCGACGATCTGACCGGTTTCACCCCGCACGTGTTCGTGCAGGCGCTGGTCGGCTGACACAGGGCTACCGCCCTGAGCACGAGGCTGGTTTCATAGCGTTATGGCGATCGAACACGACTACTTCGGACTGCTGTCGTCGGGCCCCGACGGCTCGATCTTCTGGTCGGAGACCGTCGAGCTCGGTGACCAGAGCGTGACGGTCGACCTCACCGCTCCGGACCAGGACGACGTGTCCGCTGATGCCCTCGACCTCGCCGCCGCGCTGATCGCGGGACTGGAGAACGTCGACGCCACGGCCCGCCGCGGCATGTTGTCCGAGGTGGATGACCGGACGAGCGAGGTGACCGAGTACATCCTTCAGCAGCAGGAGGCCTTCGGCGACGACCTGCCGGACGTGCTGGTGGACGTGTCCGGCGATGCTGCGGTGGACATCATCCGCTCGCTACGCCTGATGAGCATGACGATCCTGGCGGACGAGCATGGCGGGTCCGAGCCCTTCGCGGTGCTCGAGTACGCGCTCGACGACAGTGCGACCGACGACGTGCTGCTCGTGAACCTCGGCTCGGACGGAAGCGTGCAGTCCGTGATGAGCGCTGACTGACCCGGCGCTCACCCCGCAGATCACACGGCCTGGGCGAACCCGAGGTCGGCGCCCTCGGCGATGTGCGCGAGGTGCGGCGGGATCTCCCGCCCCTTCGAGACCATGGACTGCGCCCAGAGGCGTCCGGCACGGTACGAGGAGCGCACCAGCGGTCCGGCGAGCACCCCGAGGAAGCCGATCCGCTCCGCCTCCTCCTTGAACTCGACGAACTCGGCCGGCTTCACCCAGCGGGCGACGGGGAGGTGCCGCGGCGACGGCCGCAGGTACTGCGTGATGGTGATGATGTCGCAGCCGGCGTCGTGAAGATCCTGCAGGGCCTGCACGACCTCCTCCGGCTCCTCGCCCATGCCCAGGATCAGGTTCGACTTGGTGATGAGTCCCGCGTCGCGCGCCTGGGTCAGCACTCCCAGCGAGCGCTCGTAGCGGAAGGCCGGCCGGATGCGCTTGAAGATGCGCGGGACGGTCTCGACGTTGTGGGCGAACACTTCGGGCCGGGACTCGAACACGATGCCGAGCTGATCCGGGTCGCCGTTGAAGTCGGTGGCGAGCAGTTCGACGCCGGTGTTCGGGTTGAGGCGATGGATCTGGCGGACGGTCTCTGCGTTGAGCCAGGCGCCGCCGTCGGGAAGGTCGTCGCGGGCGACGCACGTGACGGTGGCGTAGCGGAGGTTCATGCGCACGACGCTCTCGGCGACGCGGCGTGGCTCGTCGGTGTCGTAGTCCGCGGGCTTGCCGGTGTCGATCTGACAGAAGTCGCAGCGCCGAGTGCACTGGGATCCGCCGATCAGGAAGGTCGCCTCGCGGTCCTCCCAGCACTCGAAGATGTTGGGACAGCCCGCTTCCTGGCACACGGTGTGGAGGTCTTCGCTCTTCACGAGCGAGTGGAGGGCGGTGTACTCCGGCCCCATCTTGGCCTTGGTGCGGATCCACTCGGGCTTGCGCTCGATGGGGGTCTCGGCGTTGCGGATCTCGAGTCGGAGGAGCTTCCGGCCCTCGGGGGCGGCGGTCATGCGGGGACTCCCGTCCGTACGATGTCGGTGTATTCGGCGAGGAAGGCGGCGCGGACGGCGTCCACGAGGTCGCGGGGTTCGACGACGGCCCCGGAGACCTCGCTGACCGTGGTCACACCGGCGTCGGTGATGCCGCACGGGATGATGTCGCGGAACGGTGCGAGCGAGTTGGCGCAGTTGATGGCGAAGCCGTGCATGGTCACGCCCTGCTGCACGCGCACCCCGATGGCGGCGACCTTGTCCTCGGAGAGGGGGCGGCGAACCCACACCCCGCTGCGACCGGGCACCTGGTAGCCGTCGACGCCGAACGGTCGCAGGACGTCGATCAGCAGATGCTCGAGCCGGCGCACGTGCGCGACGACATCCATGGGCTCAGGGAGGCGGACGATCGGGTAACCGACCAGCTGCCCCGGGCCGTGCCAGGTGATCTTGCCGCCGCGGTCGACGTCGACCACGGGGGTGCCGTCCTGCGGTCGCTCGTGCGGCTCGGTGCGCTTGCCCGCCGTGTAGACGGCCTCGTGTTCGAGCAGGATCAGCGTGTCCGGACGCGCGCCGGAGAGCACATCGGCGTGCACGCGGCGCTGCAGGTCCCAGCCGTCGAGGTACGGCACGGGGGTCGGGGAGAACCCGGGGGTGAGGATGTCGAGCATGAAGTCTCGCCTCCGAAATAGTTGGATTGCGTCTAAGAATACGCCCTGTTGTGACGCCCGAGCGCGACTCGCCGCGCGCGGTAGCGTGAGGGTATGAACTCCACCGGCCGCGCTGGCCGCCCCAAGGCGTCGTCGCGCGAGACGCTCGCGGAGGCGGCGTGCGAGCTGTTCCTGGAGCGCGGGTACGACGCCACGTCGGTCGCCGACATCACGCAGCGCGCCGGGGTGAGCCGCTCCAGCTTCTTCAACTACTTCACCTCCAAGAGCGACGTGCTGTGGTCCGCCGTGGACGAGCGCATCGAGGAGGCCGTCAAACGCCTGCAGGGCCTCGGGCGCGAGGCGGACGGCGACGCCGTGCGCGGGATCCTGCGGGGCATCGTGCGGGACTTCGCGCCGGACCCGCTCGCGCTCGCTCTGCGCAACGCCGGCGCGATGGGACTGCAGGATGAACTCGTCCGCGACACCGGGGTGCGCCTGGCGCGGCTGTCGGAGGCGATCGCCACCGCGGCCCGTGGCTCCGGCGTCGACGCGATCAGGGCGGACATCCTCGGCGCAGCCCTCGCGGCCGCCGTGTTCTCCGCGTTGCGCGTGTGGGCCGAGCAGGGCGCAGGGCTCGGAACCCCGCAGGCCGTGCTCGACGACGCCCTCGGCGCGATCCACGACCTCCCGTGGTCCGGCTGAGCGAGTCGTCGGCGCTCGCGTAGAATCGGGAGCACCATGGCTACCTTTGGAACGCTCTCCGACCGTCTCACCGAGACCTTCCGCAACCTCCGCACGAAGGGGAAGCTCACTGCCGCCGACGTCGACGGCACCGTGCGCGAGATCCGTCGCGCGCTGCTCGACGCGGACGTCGCTCTTGCGGTCGTCAAGGACTTCACGGCGAAGGTGCGCGAGCGCGCGCTCGGCGACGAGGTCAACAAGGCGCTGAACCCCGCCCAGCAGGTCGTGCAGATCGTGAACGAGGAGCTCGTGCAGATCCTCGGCGGGGAACAGCGTCGTCTGCAGTTCGCCAAGACGGCGCCGACCGTCATCATGCTCGCCGGGCTCCAGGGCTCCGGAAAGACGACGTTCGCCGGCAAGCTCGCGAAGCAGCTGGAGGGCGAGGGGCACACCCCGCTCTTGGTCGCCGCCGACCTGCAGCGTCCGAATGCCGTCAACCAGCTGCAGGTCGTCGCGGAGCAGGCCGGTGCGACCGTGTACGCACCCGAGCCGGGCAACGGCGTCGGCGATCCGGTCAAGGTGTCGCGCGACGGCGTGGAGCACGCCCGTCGCCAGCAGCATGACGTGGTGATCATCGACACCGCCGGACGCCTCGGTGTCGACGCCGAGCTGATGAAGCAGGCCGCCGACATCCGCAAGGCGGTCGACCCGGACGAGGTGCTGTTCGTCATCGACGCGATGATCGGTCAGGATGCGGTCAACACGGCGAAGGCCTTCCAGGAGGGCGTCGACTTCACCGGCGTCGTCCTGTCGAAGCTCGACGGTGACGCCCGCGGTGGTGCGGCGCTCTCGGTCGCCTCCGTCACCGGCCGGCCGATCATCTTCGCCTCGACCGGTGAGCGCCTCGAAGACCTCGAGCCGTTCCACCCCGACCGCATGGCGAGCCGCATCCTCGACCTCGGCGACATCCTGACCCTGATCGAGCAGGCGCAGCAGGCGTTCGACGAGGAAGAGGCGCTGAAGGTCGCCGAGAAGCTCGCCAACGAGGCCTTCACGCTGGAGGACTTCCTCGAGCAGCTGCAGCAGATGAAGAAGATGGGCTCGATGAAGAAGATGCTCGGCATGCTGCCGGGCATGGGCCAGATGAAGCAGCAGCTGGAGGACTTCGACGAGCGGGAGATCGATCGCACCGAGGCGATCATCCGCTCGATGACGCCGGGGGAGCGGCGTAACCCCAAGATCCTGAACGGCTCGCGTCGTCTGCGCATCGCCCGGGGCTCCGGCATGACCGTGACCGACGTGAACCAGCTGGTGCAGCGTTTCGACCAGGCGGCGAAGATGATGAAGACGGTCGCGCGCGGTGGCACGCCGAACATCCCCGGCATGGGTCCCGTGCCCGGCATGGGCAAGCCGGGAGCGTCGTCCAAGCGCGGCAAGAAGGGCAAGGGGTCTCAGGGACGCTCGCGCTCGGGTAACCCCGCCAAGCGGGCGGCCGAGAACGCTGGCCTGGCAGCATCCGCCTCCGCGAACGGCTCGGGCTTCGGTCTCGGCGGAGCTCCTGCGCCCACCGAGGCGGATCTCGCCGAGATCCAGAAGCTCTTCGGCAAGAGCTGATCCTCAGGCGCGTGCCGCCGGCACCGGTGCCTCCTCGCCGATCGTCGGCGTCGTCGGTGTTCGCCGTGGCCGCGCCGTCAGCTGTCCCACCACGAGCGCACCCAGAGCGAGGGCCAGTCCGACGCCCTGAACCGCGGTGAAGCTCTCCCCGAGGACGATGACGCCCAGCAGGGCGGCCACGAGCGGCGAGAGCAGGGCGAGCAGGCCGGGCGCGATCACCGGCAACTGCTGGATGCCCCGGAACCAGAGGGTGTAGGCGACGATGCCCCCGACCGTACCCAGCCAGAGGTAGCCCAGCGCTGCGGCCCCGTCGATGGACGACGGCACGCCCTCCACGGCGAGGGTCACGGGAAGCAGGAGCAGGCCGCCCGCGGTGAGCTGCCATCCGGCGTAGACCACGGGGCCGATGTCGCGCGGACGGCCCCAGCGCTTGGTGAGGATCATGCCGAGGCCCGTCGCGGTGACGCCGCCGAGCGCCGCGAGCACGCCCCAGAGGTCGAGCTGCGCCGCCGGACCGAGGACGACCAGTGCGACACCGCCCGCTCCGGTCACGGCGGCCGCGGCGGACACCGCCCTGATCCGCTCCTGGAGCACCAGGGTACCCAGCACCAGCACGATGAGCGGCTGCGCCCCTGCGACTGCGGCGGCGACCCCGCCGGGCAGCCGCTCGGCGGCGAGGAACAGCAACGGGAAGAACGCGCCGATGTTGAGCGCGCCCAGCACGAGCATCTTCGGCCACCACGTGCCGCGCGGCAGGCGACGAGCGAGAAGCACGGCCACGAGACCCGCCGGGAGCGAGCGGAGCAGCCCCGCGAACAGCGGGTGGCCAGGAGGGAGGAGCTCGGTCGTGACGAGGTAGGTCGTGCCCCACGACAGCGGGGCCAGAGCCGTCAGCAGCACGATGCGCCATCTGTTCATGGCTCCAGCGTGGGGGCTTCCCGCGCATGAGTCCAACGCGGGCTTGTCATCCTGTCCATGAGGCGCGATCATGATCGGATGGATCTGCAGCAACTGCGGTACGTGGTCGCGGTCGCGGCGACCGGGAGCTTCACCCGCGCGGCGGAGCAGTGCTTCGTGACGCAGTCGGCGCTGAGCCACCAGATGGCGGCGCTCGAGCGCGAGCTCGGCCATCGGCTGTTCGCGCGATCGAGCCGCAGCGTGCGCCTCACGGAGGCGGGCGAGGCGTTCCTCGAGCATGCACGGGTCGCCGTCCGCGCCGCCGAGCAGGCGAAGGACGCCGTCGCTGCGGTTGCCGGCGAGGTGACCGGAACGCTCCGCCTCGGCGCAATCCCCACCGTGACAGCGGTCTCGGTCCCGGAGCTTCTGCGCGCGTTCCGGGAGGCGCATCCCTCGGCACGGGTGGAGCTGCGCGGTGGCAACAGCGACGAGCTCATCGCCGCGCTCCGCCGCGACGACCTCGACATCGCGCTGCTGGGCTTGCGCGGCGACCTGGAACCCGCGGGGGTCGCGTCTCGCGCGGTCCAGCATCAGCGACTGGTCGCGGTGCTGCCGCATGACCACGGGCTCGCGACGCGGCGGCGGCTCCGGCTCGCCGATCTCGCCGGGTGTGCCTTCGCGGACTTCCCCGCCGGGACATCGGGTCGGGCGCAGAGTGACGCCGCCTTCACCGCCGCAGGACTCGAGCGGGACGTGGCCTTCGAGGTCGACACCGCCCCGCTGCTCCTCGGACTCGTGAGGGCGGGGCTCGCCGTGACCCTTCTGGCCCCGGGGGTGGTCGACGGCGCAGAAGGTGTGGTCGCGGTGGCGGTGAGCGACGGGCCCGAGCGGACGGAATACGTCGCGTGGGATGCCGTGGCTCCGAGGGGCGTGGCGCGGGCGCTGCTGGCCGTCGTGGACGGGATGCGGAACCAGGAATCGGATCGCGGGTGAAACGAGAAGCGGGCCCGGGGGAGACCCCGGACCCGCCTCATCCTTCCTCGGACTACTTCACGTCCTCGTCGACCCAGTCCATCGACTTGGTGACGGCCTTGCGCCACAGCCGCAGCTGACGCTCGCGCTCGGCGTCGTCCATCGTCGGCTCCCAGCGCTTGTCCTCCTGCCAGTTGGCGGAGAGGTCGTCCAGCCCGTTCCAGAAGCCGACGGCGAGACCGGCGGCGTAGGCGGCACCGAGCGCGGTGGTCTCGGCGACGACCGGGCGCACGACCGGGACCCCGAGCACGTCGGCCTGGAACTGCATGAGCGCGTCGTTGGCCACCATGCCGCCGTCGACCTTGAGCTCGCTCAGGTCCACGCCCGCATCCGCGTTGACGGCATCGAGCACGTCGCGGGTCTGGAACGCGACGGCTTCGAGCGCTGCGCGCGCGATGTGGTTCTTGTTCGCGTAGCGGGTGAGACCCACGATCGCGCCGCGGGCGTCCGGACGCCAGTACGGCGCGAACAGACCGGAGAACGCGGGGACGATGTACACGCCGCCGTTGTCCTCGACCTGCTCCGCCAGCTTCTCGACCTCGGGCGCCGAGGAGATGATCCCCAGCTGGTCGCGGAGCCACTGGATCAGCGAGCCCGTCACGGCGATCGACCCTTCGAGCGCGTAGTGCGTCGGCTGGTCCCCGAGCTTGTACCCGACGGTCGTGAGCAGCCCGTTCTTCGAGTGGACGACTTCCTCGCCCGTGTTGAAGATCAGGAAGCAGCCCGTCCCGTAGGTGTTCTTGCTCTCGCCCTTCTGGAACGCCGCCTGACCGAACGTCGCCGCCTGCTGGTCGCCGAGGATCCCGGCGATCGGCGTCTCGCGCAGCAGCGACGAGCTCTCGGCGGTGCCGTAGACCTCGGAGGAGGAGCGGATCTCCGGCATCATCGACCGCGGCACGCCGAACACCTCGAGGATGTCGTCGCGCCACTCGAGCGTCTCCAGGTCCATGAACAGCGTGCGCGAGGCGTTGGTGACGTCGGTGGCGTGCACGCCGCCGTCCACACCGCCGGTCAGGTTCCAGAGCACCCAGCAGTCGGTCGTGCCGAACAGCAGGTCGCCCGCCTCGGCCTTCTCGCGCGCACCCTCGACGTTCTCCAGGATCCACGCGATCTTGGTGCCGGAGAAGTAGGTCGCCAGCGGCAGGCCGACGACCGGCTTGAAGCGCTCGACGCCACCGTCGGCTGCGAGACGGTCGACGATCTCCTGCGTGCGGGTGTCCTGCCACACGATCGCGTTGTACACCGGCTTGCCCGTGGTCTTGTCCCAGACCACCGCGGTCTCGCGCTGGTTGGTGATGCCGACCGCGGCGATGTCGTGCCGGGTCAGGTCGGCACGGCCGAGCGCCAGTCCGATGACCTCCTGCACGTTGCGCCAGATCTCCGCCGCATCGTGCTCGACCCAGCCGGCCTTCGGGAGGATCTGCTCGTGCTCCTTCTGGCCGGTGGCGACGATGCTGCCCTTCTTGTCGAAGATGATCGCGCGGCTCGACGTCGTGCCCTGGTCGATCGCGATGATGTAGTCAGCCATGTGTTCTCCTTTGAATTCGCTTGCGGGTAGGGATCAGCCGGCGAGGCCGAGCAGAACGGGTGCCGCGAGGGCGGCGATGACACCACCGATGAGCGGGCCGACGACCGGGACCCACGAGTAGGACCAGTCGCTCGCGCCCTTGCCCTTGATCGGGAGGATGGCGTGAGCGATGCGCGGGCCGAGGTCACGGGCGGGGTTGATGGCGTAGCCGGTCGGGCCACCGAGGGAGGCGCCGATCGCGACCACGAGCAGGGCGACCGGAAGCGCCGTGAGCGGGCCGAGGCCACCGGGGGTGCCGATCTCGATGTCGCCGTAGTCGGCGAACGCGAAGATCACGAACACCAGCACGAACGTACCGATGATCTCGGTGACGAGGTTCCAGCCGTAGGAGCGGATGGCCGGGCCGGTCGAGAACACGCCGAGCTTGTTGGCCGCTTCGGGCTCCTCGTCGAAGTGCTGCTTGTAGGCGAGCCACACGACGATCGCACCGAGGATCGCACCGAGCAGTTCCGCCCCGGTCGCGGTCAGGAACATCGCGAAGTCGATCTTGCCGGCGACGAGCAGGCCGATGCCGACGGCGGGGTTCAGGATGGCGCCCGAGTAGGCCGAGACGAGGACACCGGCGAACACCGCGAGACCCCACCCCCAGTTGACCATCAGGAAGCCGCCACCGAAGCCCTTGTTCTTCGCCAGGGCGACGTTCGCGACGACACCGCAGCCGAGCAGCACCAGCATCGCCGTGCCGACGAGCTCGGACAGGAAGTAAAGACCGAGATTGACGTCAGTCATGTCTTCATTGACCTTTCTTACGGGTCGGGGCCCCTCTGCCCCGACCCCCTATGGGGGTAGCACCGCAAGGAGGGCGGTGGTCGGACTTCCGTCAGCCGCGGGCGCGGGACGGAAGGTGGAGTCCGTGTCGTTCGTTGAGGAGGAGGCGGGTCTGCTCGACTTCGGCATCGTGCCGCTCGCGGTCCCAGCCGAGGAGGGGAGCGAGCGCCTCAGCGATCTCGTCGAGCACCTCGGCGTTGGCGCCGCCCGTGAAGGCGATGCTGGTGCGGCGCAGGATCACGTCCTCCAGCCGTGCGACCATCTCGTTCTGCACCATCCATTCGAGCTCCCGTGTGGAGAGGTCGCCGCCGGCGAGGGGCGCGTCCGGCCCCTGCTCGACGTGCGCCCAGACCTCGGCCGCCCGCGTGCCGTAGCGGGCCAGCAGCTGCTCGGCACGTGCTCCGGCGCCCGGCAGGTTCTCCTGGATCCAGATGCGCTTGGCCTTCTCGGTGCGCGGGAACTCGCGTCCGCCGCCGATGGCACGACCCGCGGTCGACACCGTGCGCGTGCGACCCAGGAGGTCGAGCACCTGGTTGGACAGCGATTCGCCGAGCGCGCGGAACGTGGTCCACTTGCCACCGACCAGGCTCACCAGCGGGACGGCGCCCTGGCGGTCGACCTCGACCCGGTAGTCGCGCGAGACGAACCCGGGGGCCGTGTCCTCGTGGCGGGGGAGCGGGCGGATGCCAGAGAAGTTGTAGACGATCTGCTCGCGGGTCACCGAGATCGTCGGGAACACGTGGTGGATGAGGTCGAAGAAGTAGTCGATCTCCTCCTCGGTGCACACCGGGACCTCGCGCGGGTCGGCGTCGATGTCCGTGGTGCCGACGAGCACTCGGCCCTTCAGCGGATAGATCAGCACGATGCGGCCGTCGGAGTGCTCGAAGAAGATCTCGCGGCCGCGGGTGGCGTCCAGCAGCTCCGGGTGGTCCAGCACGATGTGCGAGCCCTTGGTGCCGCCCATGAAACGGCTCTGGAGGCCGAGCTCCTCGTTGGTGAGGTCGGTCCAGGGGCCGGACGCGTTGACGATCACGTCGGCGGACACGGCGAACTCGGTGCCGCTCTCGCGGTCGCGCAGCAGCACGCTGTCGCCGTCGCGACCGACCGCCTCGACGTAGTTGAGAGCCACGGCGCCGGGGTGCGCGGCGCGCCCGTCCTGCAGCACGTCGAGGGCGAGTCGCTCCGGGTCGTGCATCGAGGCGTCGTAGTACGTCGCGGTGTACTTGATGTCCGGGTCGAGCGACGGCAGTTCAGCGAGCGACTTCTTACGTCCGAGGAAGCGGTGGCGCGGCACGGTGCCGCCGTCGCGCGAGAAGGTGTCGTAGATCGTGAGGCCGACCTTGATCAGGAACGCTCCGCGCTCCTTCGGCTTGCCGCTCTTGTGGGTGAGGAAGCGGAGCGGCGCGGAGAGGATGCCCGAGAACGTCGAGTAGATCGGGATCGTGGTCTGCAGCGGCTTGACGTAGTGCGGCGCGATCTTGAGCAGACCGTTGCGCTCCTCCACCGATTCGCGGACGAGGCGGAACTCGCCGTTCTCCAGGTAGCGGATGCCCCCGTGGATCATGTGGCTGGAGGCGGCGGAGGCCCCGGACGCGAAGTCGCCGCGCTCGACCAGGAGGACATCGACCCCCTGCAACGCCAGGTCGCGGAACGTGGAGATGCCGTTGATGCCACCGCCGATGACGAGGACGGTGGTGCGTCCGGACTCGCGGACAGCGCGGACGTCCGCGCGCTCGGGGGACGCGTGTGTGGAATCGATCATCGTCGACCCTCTCTTCCTTGCTTGCCACCAGCATCGACCCGTCTGACGTGGGCGCGCAAGTCCGCTGCACATATGTGCAAGGATCGAAGGACAGGAGGAAGTCATGGCAGGTTCCGGCGCGCAATCCCGCGACAGCAAGCTGATCGCGGCGCTCACCGCCGCTCAGCTCTACTACATGCAGGACAAGACCATGGAGGTCATCGCCACGGAGCTCGGCACGTCGCGGTCCTCGGTCTCACGGCTGCTGAGCTTCGCGCGGGAGAGCGGACTCGTCGACATCCGCATCAACTCACCGCTCGAACGGCTCGGCATGCTCGAACAGCGCATCCGCGATCGCCACCGCGTCGTCGCACACGTGGTGCCGATGGCCGAGATCGTGAGCGAGGTGGAGCGGCTGGAGCGCGTCGCCCTGACGGCGGGACGACTCCTGTCTCAGTTCGTCGACTCCAACATGATCGTGGGCGTGGCGTGGGGATCGACCATCAGTGCCGTCAGCCGTGGTCTCACGCAGAAGGAGACGCACAACACCACGTTCGTGCAGCTCAACGGCGCCGGCAACACGCAGACCAGCGGTGTGGAGTACTCCAGCGACATCCTGCAGCGCTTCGGCAGTGCGTTCGGCGCGCAGGTGCAGCAGTTCCCGGTCCCGGCCTTCTTCGACGACCCCGCGACGCGAGAGGCGATGTGGCGGGAGCGCAGCACACGGCGGGTGCTCGACCTCCAGGCGAAGATGGACATCGCGGTGTTCAGCCTCGGCTCGCCCGCGGCAGAGGTCCCCAGTCGCGTCTACGTCGGCGGGTATCTGGGGCGTGAGGACTACCGGAGCCTCCGCGAGGATCACGCGATCGGCGACGTCGCGACCGTGTTCTTCCGCGCGGATGGCTCGTGGCGCGACATCCGTGTCAACGCCAGGGCGACCGGGCCGGGCCTCGACCGTCTGCGGCGCGTGCCCCGGCGGGTGTGCGTCGTGTCCGGGGTGCCGAAGCTCGCGAGCCTGCGGGCGGCGATCGCCGCGGAGCTCATCACCGACGTCGTGCTCGACGAGGGCCTCGCGCGCCGGCTCATCGAGGACTGAACCGCCGACGGGGCGTCACTCGCCGTCGATCGACGACTCCGGCCCCGAGCGGAACTCGCGGATCAGGTGCTGCACGACCGCGGCGAGGTCGCCGTCCGTCGCGTCGGCGACGGCCAACTGACGCGCATAGCTCGCGCCTCCCTCGAGGATGCCGCCGATGCTCGCGAACTCCCGCCCGCAGCCGAGCTCGACCGCGACCGGGGCGAGCTCTTCGATCTTCTCCGCCAGATGATCTCCTACGAGGCGCTGAGTTCCGATCGCGTCGACGATCACGCGCGCGTCGAGGCCGTAGCGGGCGGCGCGCCACTTGTTCTCCCGGTGGTACCAGGCGGGCAGCTCGGGAAGCGCGGCGCCCTCGTCCAGCAGCCGCGAGAAGTGCTCGACCAGCACCTGCACGAGCGCCGCGACGGCGGCCATCTCGGACAGCGTGGACAGCCCGTCGCACGCCCTCACCTCGATCGTGCCCCAGCGCGGTGCGGGGCGGATGTCCCAGCGCACCTCTGTCGCGTCGGCCATGACGCCCGTGCGGACCATGTCGTCGAGGTACCGCTCGAACTGTGCCCAGTCGCGCAGCGGCCAGGGGAGCCCAGCGGTCGGAAGCTGCTGGAACACCAGGGCGCGGTTGGAGGCGTATCCCGTGCGCTCCCCGGCCCAGAACGGGCTCGACGCCGACAGAGCCTGGAGGTGGGGGAGGTAGGCGGACAGGGCGTTGATGATCGGGAACACCTTGCGCTGGTCCTCCACGCCCACGTGCACGTGGATGCCCCAGATCATCATGTTGCGTCCCCACCACTGGGTGCGCTCGATGAGGGTGTGATACCGGGTCTTGTCCGTCACCTGCTGATCGAACCATTGCGCGAACGGGTGGCTGCCGGCGGAGAGGAGCTCGATCCCCGCCGGGTCGGTGGAGGCCCGGACCGCGGAGATGGCGTTGGCGATGTCGTCGACCGCGTGGGCCACCGAGTCGCCGATGCCGCTCGTGACCTCGATCGTGTTCGTGAGGAGCTCCCCGGTCACGGTGTGGCGTTCATCCTCGCTCTCCGCTTCCAGCGCGGCGAGGAGCTCGGGCGCGCGGCCGACCAGATCGCCGGTCGCGGGATCGGCGAGCATGATCTCCCATTCGAGACCGACGGTGGAGCGGGCCGAAGCGGCGAAGTCGAGCTGCACGACCACAGTCTGACACGGCGTCGCCGACACGCGGCCACGCCGTGTCGCCGCGTTTCGCGCGGGGCCGGTGCATCTGGCAGAATAGAGGGTCGGACGACGTGCTCGACCCTCTATCCAGCATTCGTCCTCCCTATTGAGCTTCCGCCGGGTGTGCACCCCACTCTCCAGGCGATCGGTTCGTTTCCTTCCACACCATTCAGGAGAATCGTGTCTGTCAAGATTCGTCTCAAGCGCCTGGGCAAGATCCGCGCGCCTTACTACCGCATCGTCGTCGCCGACTCGCGCACCAAGCGCGACGGTCGTGTGATCGAGGAGATCGGCAAGTACCACCCCACCGAGGAGCCCTCCTTCATCGAGGTCGACTCCGAGCGTGCGCAGTACTGGCTGTCCGTCGGCGCTCAGCCGACCGAGCAGGTCACCGCCATCCTCAAGATCACGGGCGACTGGGGCATCTTCAAGGGCGACAAGGACGCGAAGTCCACGCTCAAGGTCGCCGAGGAGAAGACGGCGTTCGAGGCCGACTCCTCGAAGAAGTCGGTCATCAAGCCGAAGGCGGAGAAGAAGGAGGCTCCCGCTGAGGAGGCTCCCGCCGCTGACGCCGACGCGGAGGCCGCCGAGGCTCCCGCCGCCGACGCCGAGTAATCCATCGTGCTTGCCGCCGCGCTCGAGCACATTGTCAAGGGGATCGTCGATCACCCGGAGGATGTGCGCATCACCGAATCCACCTCGCCGCGAGGCGACCTCCTCGAGGTGCGTGTGCACCCCGACGACCGTGGACGCGTGATCGGGCGCGGCGGCCGCACGGCCAAAGCCCTGCGCACTCTCGTCAGCGCTCTCGCGGACGGGCGTCGCGTTCGTGTCGACGTCGCGGACGACTGACGTGGTGGCGAAGGACCGCAGCCAGGGCAGGAACCAGCTTCGCGTCGGACGGCTCGTCAAGGCGCACGGGCTGAAGGGCGCCCTGAAGCTGGAGCTGTACACCGACAACCCCGAGGGCCGATTCACCCCGGGGGCCGTGTTCACGTTGCAGGTGCCCGAGGCATCTCCGTGGCACGGCAAGGAGATCACCGTCCGCGAGTACCGCGTGATGAACGGGAACCCGGTCGTGTTCTTCGACGACGTCGACGACCGCACGGCCGCCGAGAGCCTCGTGCGCGCGATCCTCTGGATCGATCAGGACGAGGACGAGGTCGAGGAGAACGCCTGGTTCGACCACCAGCTGGTCGGACTCGACGTCGTCCGCGACGAGACCGTGGTCGGTCGCGTCGTCCGCGTCGATCACTTCCCCGCCCAGGACCTCCTCATCGTGAAGGCGGGCGAGCAGGAGATCATGGTGCCGTTCGTCGAGGCGATCGTGCCGACCGTCGATGTCGCGGGCGGCCGCGTCATCGTGACGCCCCCGTCCGGTCTGTTCGAGGAACTCCCCGACTCGGAGGATGCCCAGGCGGACGAGTCGACGGAGGCGGACGACGCTTCCGAATCGCGCTGATACGGTTCCCCCGTGCGCATCGATGTCGTCTCCATCTTCCCGTCGTACTTCGACGGCCTGACGCTGTCGCTGCTCGGAAAGGCGCGGCACACCGGTCTGCTCGATCTGCGCGTCCACGACCTCCGCGACTGGACGCACGACCGCCATCGCACGGTCGACGACACCCCGTACGGCGGGGGAGCGGGCATGGTCATGAAGCCGGAGCCGTGGGGGCTCGCCCTCGATGAGATCGCCGGTTCCGACGTGTCCGGCACCGAAGCTCCCACCTTCATCTTCCCGTCTCCGGCGGGGGAGGTCTTCACGCAGGCGACGGCGCGCGATCTCTCGACGCGGGGACATCTCGTGTTCGGTTGCGGCCGCTACGAGGGGATCGACGAGCGCGTCTTCGAGTACGCGTCCGGCCTGGGCGAGGTCCGGTTGATCAGCCTCGGCGACTACGTGCTGAACGGCGGCGAGGTCGCCGCGATGGCGATGATCGAGGCTGTCGGACGGCTCATCCCCGGTGTCGTCGGCAATCCGGAGAGCCTCGTCGAGGAGTCGCACGAGGACGGGCTGCTGGAGTACCCGTCGTACACGAAGCCCTCGGTCTGGCGCGAGCGTGCGGTGCCGGAGGTGCTGCTCAGCGGCAACCACGGGGCGATCGCGGCCTGGCGCCGCGAACAGCAGATCGAACGGACTCGGCGCCGTCGGCCGGACCTCCTGCCACCGGCGGAGGCCTGAACCGACCTCCGAACGCGTGTCGCGCACCTGTTAGCGTCGGAGCATGGTGGACAGGGCACTCGCGCAGTCGTTCGAGACGATCGGCGAGGAGTACGACCGTCATCGGCCGGGATTCCCCGTCGCAGCGGTCGAAGCCATCCTCCCCGCCGCGGTTCCTACGGTGCTCGACCTCGGCGCGGGGACGGGCAAGTTCACCGAGCTCCTGCTCGAGCGCGCGGATCGCGTGGTGGCCGTCGAGCCTTCCGCGCCGATGCGCGAGGTGCTTCGGTCCAAGCTGCCAACGGTCAGCGCTCTCGACGGTACGGCTGAGCGCATCCCCCTGGGCGACGGCGCCGTCGACGCGGTCTGCGTTGCGCAGGCCTTCCACTGGTTCGACCGAGACACGGCCGCGGCGGAGATCGCGCGGGTGCTGGTGCCGACGGGTGTGCTGGGTCTGCTCTGGAATCGCGCGGATCCGACGTGCGCGTGGGACGTCGCATGTCACCGCATCGCGCACCCGGCCGTGGGCGATGCCGATGCCACGACCGCGACCGCCGTGGAGCTGCCGGGCTTCGACTTCGTCGGGCACCACGAGATCCGCTGGAAGGAACGGATCAGCCGTGCCGGCTACGTCGCCCGGTGGGCCACGGTCAGCAGCTATCTCGTCGCGAACGAGTCCGGGCGCCGCGCGATGCGTGATGCGATCGAGGCCGTGCTCGACGACAGCCCGGAGACGGCGGGCAGGGCGGCCTTCGACCTTCCGCATCTGACTGACGTCTTCCGCTACCGGCGCGCATGAGGATCTGGTCGTTGCATCCGGTGTACCTCGACCGGCAGGGCCTCGTGGCGTGCTGGCGCGAGACCCTGCTCGCTCAGGCTGTGCTCGCCGGAACGACGAAGGGCTATCGCGAGCACCCGCAGCTGGCGCGCTTCCGCGAGGCACCCGAGCCGTCGACGGCGGTGTCGGCCTATCTGCGCGGTCTTGCGGACGAGGCTGACGCGCGTGGCTACCGCTTCGATCGCTCGCGCATCCGTACCCTCGGCACCACTGTGCCGCCCCTCGAGGTCACCACCGGTCAACTCGACCTCGAGTGGCGCCATCTGCGTGCCAAGCTCGCCGCCCGAAGCCCGGACCGCCTGGCCCTGCATGCGCACACGCACTGTCCGGCGCCTCATCCGCTGTTCGTCGTGGTCGAGGGCCCCGTGGCGTCGTGGGAACGGGCGTGACGTCGCGGGTCAGTCGACGCCGAGGAAGGAACGGTCGGTGAGGATGATCGGCCCGTCATCCGTGATCGCGATGGTGTGCTCCGAATGCGCACCGCGGGAGCCGTCGACGCTGCGCAGCGTCCAGCCGTCGGGGTCGGTCACGAGCTCGTCGGTGGTCGCGAGGAACCACGGCTCGAGAGCCAGGACCAGGCCGGCGCGGAGCGGGAAGCCGCGGCCCGCTCTGCCGTCGTTCGCCACATGCGGGTCTCCGTGCATGGTGCGTCCGACGCCGTGCCCGCCGAAGTCGGTGTTGATGGAGTAGCCCTCGCCGTGGGCGACGTCGGCGATCGCAGCGGAGATGTCGCCGATGCGGTTGCCCACGACAGAGGTCTCGATCGCGGCCGTGAGAGCCCGCTCGGTGGTGTCGATCAAACGCAGGTCCTCGTCGCGCGGCGTGCCGACCACGAACGAGACGGCGGAGTCGGCCACCCATCCGTCGACGGAGACCGCGAAGTCGAGGGTGACCAGATCGCCGTCGCGCAGGGTGTAGTCGTGGGGGAGGCCGTGCAGGACCGCGTCGTTCACGGAGGTGCAGATGACCTTGCCGAAGGGGCTCGCCCCGAAGGACGGGTGGTAGTCGATGTAGCAGGACTCCGCGCCCGCTCTGCGGATCATGTCGTGGGCGCGACGGTCGATCGCCAGAAGGTTGGTGCCCACTTTCGTCTCGTCGCGCAGGGTCGCCAGGGTCTCGGCGACGAACCGGCCTGCCGCGCGCATCTCGTCGATCTCGGCAGGGGTGCGCAGTTCGATCATGGGTGTCCTCTCGTTTCCTCCATTCTCCCTGATCGAAGCGCCCAGGGGAGCCGAGCGCTCAGAGCGAACACGCTGACCCGACGAGGGGCGATCGACGTAGCATCGGAGCATGTGGTTGCGTCAGGCGTTCTTCCGGTGGCTCCTGCCGTCTGCCTTCGTGCTCCCGCTGTGGCTCCTCGTCGGCTGGGGCGTGTTCCAGGGCGGCTGGGCCATCCTGTGGGTGTTGCTCATCGCGATGCCGTCCGTCTTCATCGGGCAGCTCCTGCTCACACTGCTCACGCGTTCGCGGCCGTCGGTCCGCGCTGAGCGTGCCGGGTCCTGGTGGGATGTCGCCGGCTTCGCGCTGTGGCACGGCCTCACCATCGCGGTGGGATTCTTCATCGACGGCGCGTTCGGCTGGTTGCTCGCGGCGGCGATCGTCGTCGGGATCGCGCTCGTCTGGCTGCAGCTGTGGCAGCTGTGGAACGAGGCCCGTGGCAGTGGGGCGCGCATCAGAGAGACCATCACATGGTCCACGATCCCCGCCGCGGACGAGCCGACCGTGCGCGCGGAGCCCCATGAGATCATCGTCGTGCGCGAGAGTGATCCCCGGGACTGAGTGACCGTTTTGGTCGCATCTGCCATCCGTGGCAGAATGGATTCTTGTGCCGTGACCGGCTCTGCCTCAGGGGAGCCCGCGGACGCGTCAGCGCCGTTCAGCACACACCCGTTCTTGTTCCTTCCATCATCATGCATCCGACCTGTGGCGAGTGCAGAGAGAGACGATCATGCAGATCCTCGACGCCGTCGACGCGGCTTCGCTCCGTTCCGACATCCCCGAGTTCTTCCCCGGTGACACCGTCAAGGTGCACGTCAACATCACCGAGGGCAACCGCTCCCGTATCCAGGTCTTCCAGGGCGTCGTCATCGGCCGCCAGGGCGACAGCGTGCGCGAGACCTTCACGGTCCGCAAGATCAGCTTCCAGGTGGGCGTGGAGCGCACCTTCCCCGTGCACTCCCCGGTGATCGACCACATCGAGGTCGTCACGCGCGGTGACGTTCGTCGTGCGAAGCTCTACTACCTGCGCGAGCTGCGTGGCAAGAAGGCGAAGATCAAGGAGAAGCGCGACAACTGAGTCGCAGCTTCCTCACAGCACCCCGGGACACGATGTCCCGGGGTGCTTTGTCGTGCGCGGGGTGTGCGACCCTTGTTACTGCCGTGTGCCAACGGTGCTCCACTCGAGAAGGAACCAGATGACTGACTCTCCGTCCGCACGTCCGACGAGAAGGCGCCGCGGGTTCCTGGTCTTCCTCCGTGATGTGCTGGTGATCGTCCTGATCGCGGCGCTGGTGTCGTTCGTCATCAAGACGTTCGTCGTCCGCTCGTTCTACATCCCCTCGGCCTCGATGGAGCGGACGCTGCTCATCAACGACAGGATCCTCGTCGACGAGCTGACCCCACGCTGGACCGGCTACGAGCGGGGCGACGTGGTCGTGTTCAAGGACCCCGGGGGATGGCTCGACGGTCAAGTGCAGACACCGGCGCAGCCGCCTCTGATCCAGGCCGTGGATTGGGTGCTGAACTTCGTGGGTATCTCGGCGACGGACTCGCAGGACCATCTCGTCAAGCGCGTGATCGGGGTCGCGGGCGACCACGTGGTGTGCTGCAACGCGCTGGGGCAGATCACGATCAATGGTGCACCGATCGACGAGCTCGGATACCTCAACCTCCCGCAGGGCGACACCGCCGCCTCCAACGAGCCGTTCGACGTGGTCGTGCCTGAGGACTCGGTGTGGCTCCTGGGCGACAACCGCGATCGCTCGCGAGACGCGCGCGCCCACCAGGATCTCCCGAGCGGCGGCTTCGTGCCCGTCGGCAACATCGTCGGCAAGGCGTTCCTGACGACCTGGCCGCTCGATCGGTTCGGCACGATCGACGGGCATCACGAGATCTTCAACGGGGTACCGGAGTCGGAATGACCGTCGTCGCGCCCCGTCTGACGCTCGAGCGACGGCTCCTCGGCGAATGCGAGCTGATCATCGCGCTCGACGAGGTCGGTCGCGGTGCCCTCGCGGGGCCGGTCGCCGTGGGGGCCGCCGTGATGGACGCCAAGGGAGCGCGCCGGCGGGTTCCCGAGGGCCTGCGCGACTCGAAACTCGTCACGGAACGACGGCGCCCTGAGGTGGCTGCGCGCGCCGCGGCGTGGGTCCAGGCCTCCGCCGTCGGCTGGGCGACGGCGAGGGAGGTCGACGAGGTGGGGATCATGCGGGCGCTCGGTCTCGCCGCGTCGCGGGCCGTTCAGGCCGTGGTAGACCAGGGGGCCGCCCTCGAGAATGCGCTGGTGCTGCTCGATGGGAATCATGACTACGTGTCCCGCGTCCATCCCGTCCCTCTCCGTGTGCGGCCGGTGGTCAAGGCCGACCGCGACTGCGCCTCCGTGTCGGCCGCCTCCGTGATCGCCAAGGTCGCACGCGACGGGCACATGGCCGAGCTGCACGAGGGTCATAGCGGCTATCAGTGGGATCGGAACAAGGGCTACGCGAGCCCCGAGCATCGGGACGCCATC
Organism: Microbacterium sp. K35; assembly: GCF_004794375.1. Classification (NCBI taxonomy): domain Bacteria; kingdom Bacillati; phylum Actinomycetota; class Actinomycetes; order Micrococcales; family Microbacteriaceae; genus Microbacterium; species Microbacterium sp. K35. The sequence continues at coordinate 76,031 of NZ_SSDM01000357.1, forward strand.
CGCGCTCTGGGCCTGTCACCGTTCCACCGGTCGTCCTGGGCGATCGCCGATGCCCCGACGCTCTTCTGAGGGCGCCCGCGGATACCGCTCCGTGCGGTCCGCCGCCATAGGATGGAGTCATCATGGATGAGGAAGCCTTCGACGACTACGACCGCGAGCTCGAGCTGGCGCTGTTCCGTGAGTACCGCGACGTCGTCTCGCAGTTCCAGTACGTGGTCGAGACCGAGCGGCGCTTCTACCTCGCCAACGAGGTCAACGTCGTGCGACGCGACACCGAGCACGACTTCTACTTCGAGATCTCCATGAGCGATGTCTGGGTCTGGGACATCTATCGCGCGGACCGCTTCGTGAAGGCCGTGCGGGTCCTCACCTTCAAGGACGTCAACGTCGAGGAACTGCAGCGACGCGAGTTTGAGCTCCCGCAGGAGTTGTCCCTCGACGGCGAGTGACCTGACGCCGTCGGAGAGGTCCCGACCCGCCGGTCGGCTGCGACTCCCGTTCTGCACCGACCGCAGGAACGAGGGTCTTCTCCGCGGCCTCCCTCGCAAAGCCCGACAGCCCCACGGCGCAGGGCGGGAGTGCGGGATCCTCTCCGCATGGCAGCGAAAGACGAGCTCGGACGAGCGGGCGAACAACGTGCGGCGGAGTACCTCCGATACCGCGGGTACACCATCCTCGACCGGAACTGGCGGTGTGCGCAGGGCGAGATCGACATCGTCGCCCGGCGGGACGGATGGCTCGCGATCGTCGAGGTGAAGACACGGCGGAGCGCCGCATTCGGGCATCCGCTCGAGGCGATCGATGCACGGAAACGCCGTCGTCTCTGGCAGCTCGCGTACGCCTGGCGGGCCGCGCACGCGGATGCGGCGGCGGGCCTGGCGCTGCGGCTCGAGGCGATCGGGATCACCGGTCCGGACGCCGCGCAGGGCGTCGTCGACCATCTCGAGGACATCGCGTGACCACCGCGCGCACCTGGTCCGTCGCCCTCAACGGTGCTGTCGGACACCTCGTCGAGGTGGAGGCCGATCTGTCCAATCAGACGCCCGAGTTCCGCATCATCGGGCTTCCGGACAAGTCGCTCGGCGAGGCCGTACAGCGAGTCCACAACGCCTGTCAGAACTCCGGGCTGGATCTCCCACGGCGCCGTCTCACCGTCAACCTGTCGCCGGCCAGTCTCCCGAAGCACGGCTCGGCCTTCGACCTCGCCATCGCGATCGCCAGCCTCGCCACGGGCGGCACTCTGAACCAGCGAGCGGTCCGACGGACGGTACATCTCGGCGAACTCGGGCTCGACGGGAGGATCCGCCCGGTGCCCGGCGTCCTGCCGGCGGTCTTCGCCGCCGTGCGGGCGGGGTTCACCCAGGTCGTGGTGCCGCGCGGCAACGAGCCGGAGGCGCGGTTGGTTCCCGGTGTGGAAGTGCGGTCCGCGGCGTCGCTGGCCGAGGTCGCCGTCTGGCATGGCGCCGCCGTGGACGTGGACGACGTCGAGCCGGTCCTGCTTCCGGCCCCCGTCTCCCGGCGCGAGGACGAGCACGACCTCGCAGACGTCATCGGACAGGACGAGGCGGTCGAGGCCCTCATCGCAGCCGCCGCGGGCGGCCATCATCTGCTCCTCAGCGGTCCTCCTGGCGCGGGGAAGTCCATGCTCGCCGCACGTCTGCCGGGGATCCTGCCGCTGCTCGATGAGCGAGAGGCGCTGGAGGTCGCATCGATCCGGTCGCTGAGCGGCGAGTCCGTCACCGCTCTGGACCGTCGACCGCCGCTGGAGGCGCCCCACCATACGGCTTCCACCGTGGCGTTGATCGGCGGAGGATCGCGCTCTGCGAGGCCGGGAGCCGTGGCTCGTGCGCATCGCGGGGTGCTGTTCCTCGACGAGGCGGCGGAGTTCTCCCGCGTCGCGCTCGACGCGCTTCGCCAGCCGTTGGAATCGGGGGTGGTGGACGTGCACCGATCCGGCTTCACCGCGCGTTTCCCTGCCCGCTTCCAACTCCTGGCCCATTGTGTACGTCTAAACACTGTCCAGAGGGCAGGGTCGGGAGCCGCATGCGTCCTTGAGAGGCGACTAGTCCGATCTCACGGAGAGTGTCGCAGTCTCACGAAAGCTGTCGGACTGTCTCACGGGAGTATCGGAATCTCACGAAGCGCGTCGGATGAGGCGCGTCCGGTCAGGTGCGATGGCTGAGTCGTCTCCCAGCCGAAAACGATCGTTTAGGGCAGGTGAATCATCTCGTGCAGCGATGCTGCGACAGCCGGGTTGATCCCCTCGGCTGGGCTGATTCCCGCGCTCGTCGCGACGAGTCGCTCATCGCCGATGTGTGTCAGGAGATGGGCGCCGAGTTGGGAGCGCCCCGCATTGTGCTTGCATATGAACAGAGCCGTCTTGGGCTGGGTCATCTGTGGTCCTCTGTTTCTTGACTGTCTCGATTACTCAACCTGCATGATCTGTTCGCCAGGTGAAGAGCACGTGAACTCCGTCAGCAACAGTTGCATTCGGTATCGACAGATGTCAATATAGACGCATGTCGATTCAAGAAGTTGAGTTGGTCATCATCGGGTCCGGCCCCGCGGGCTACACCGCGGCCGTGTATGCAGCGCGTGCGGGTCTCGCACCTGTGGTGCTTGCCGGTTCCGTGACTGCGGGTGGCGCGCTGATGACCACGACCGAGGTCGAGAACTTCCCCGGGTTCGTCGACGGTGTGCAGGGCCCGGAGCTGATGGAGTCTATGCGCGCTCAGGCGGAGCGCTTTGGGGCCCGTATCCTCCTCGATGACGCCGTCCTCGTTGACCTCGACGGTCCCATCAAGACGGTCGAGACGGGCGCGGGCGAGACGTTCCGGGCTCGTGCCGTCATCCTGACCATGGGCTCGGCATACCGCAAGCTCGGGATCGCCGACGAGGAGCGACTTACCGGCCACGGTGTCTCCTGGTGCGCGACATGCGACGGTTTCTTCTTCCGTGAGCAGGAGATCGTCGTCGTCGGCGGCGGAGACTCTGCGATGGAGGAGGCACTGTTCCTGACCAGGTTCGCGTCGAAAGTCACCGTCGTGCACCGTCGCGGTGAGTTCCGGGCGTCGAAGATCATGGCGCAGCGGGTGCTCGATCACCCGAAGATCCAGATCGCCTGGAACAGCGCGGTCGCTGGCCTCATCGGCGCTGAGAAGGTCGAAGCAGTCACGCTGCGCGACACCGTTACCGGCGCTGAGCGGCAACTGCCGGTCACTGGAGTCTTCGTTGCGATCGGCCACGATCCGCGCTCCGAGATCGTCACGGGACTCGTCGATACCGATGCCGATGGATACGTGCTCGTCGACCACCCCTCCACCCGCACGAACCTCTCTGGAGTCTTCGCCGCGGGCGATCTCGTCGACCACACCTACCGCCAGGCGATCACCGCCGCCGGCACGGGATGCGCCGCCGCACAAGACGCCCAGCACTACCTCGCCGCACTCGACGAGGCCGCACCAGCATTGACTGCGGCCGAGGAGGTCTTCGCATGAGCGCGCCCATCCCCGTCACAGACGCGACATTCCAGGCAGATGTCCTCGACTCCGAGATCCCCGTCGTCGTCGACATCTGGGCCACCTGGTGTGGGCCCTGCAAGCAGGTCGCACCCCTTCTGGATCAACTCGCCGCCGAATACGACGGCCGCGTGAAGATCGTCAAACTCGATGCCGACCAAAACCCCGAGACCGTGACCGCGGTCGGCGTCACATCCATCCCCACCCTCGGCTTCTACACGGGAGGCCAACGCGTTGACATGCTCATCGGCGCCCACCCGAAGCTCGTCATCGCAGAGAAGATGGAGGCGCTCCTCGCATGAGCACCGCAACCGTACCCACCACCGCACCGGCCACCCGCCGACTGTCGACCCTCGACCGGTGGCTGCCGCTCTGGATCGGTCTCGCCATGGTCGGCGGAATCGTCATCGGCCGCTTCATCCCGGGCGTCTCCGACCTCCTGGCCGGCCTCGAGGTCGGTGGAATCTCGATCCCGATCGCCCTCGGGCTGCTGGTGATGATGTACCCGGTCCTCGCGAAGGTTCGCTACGACAAGGTAGCCGCCGTCACGGGCGACAAGAGGCTCCTGATCTCATCCTTGGCTCTCAACTGGCTGATCGGCCCGGCGCTGATGTTCGCCCTCGCCTGGGCGTTCCTGCCCGACCAGCCCGAATACCGCACGGGACTCATCATCGTCGGTCTCGCACGCTGCATCGCCATGGTCGTCATCTGGAACGACCTCGCCTGCGGCGACCGCGAAGCCGCCGCAGTGCTCGTCGCCATCAACTCCGTCTTCCAACTCATCGCCTTCTCACTCCTCGGCTGGTTCTACCTCACCGTCCTGCCCGGCTGGCTCGGCCTTGACTCCCAGGGCCTGGATATCTCGATCGGACAGATCGCACTGAACGTCCTGATCTTCCTCGGCATCCCCCTCGTCGCAGGATTCGCCTCCCGCTTCATCGGAGAGCGCACGAAGGGACGCGACTGGTACGAGGACCGCTTCCTGCCGAAGATCGGCCCCTGGGCGCTCTACGGCCTCCTGTTCACCATCGTGCTGCTCTTCGCGCTGCAGGGCGAGCAGGTCACGAGCCGCCCGTGGGACGTCGCCCGGATCGCACTCCCGTTGCTGGCGTACTTCGCGATCATGTGGTTCATCGGCCTCTTCACCGGCAAGGCCCTCGGCCTCGGCTACGCCCGATCGACCACGCTGGCGTTCACCGCTGCCGGCAACAACTTCGAACTCGCCATCGCCGTGGCCATCGGCACCTTCGGCGCGACGTCGGGCCAGGCTCTCGCCGGCGTCGTAGGCCCGCTGATCGAGGTGCCGGTCCTGGTCGGCCTCGTCTACGTCTCGCTCTGGGCAGCCCGCCGCTGGTTCCACACCGATCCCTTCACCGCTGAAAGGATGTAGACATGAACGCCGTGCTGACCCCCCAGGGCGACACCTGCAGTCCCGTCGCCAGCCACGCCATAGGCGTGGATGCGGCCACTTCAGTCGCGTCGACACTGAAGGCGCTGTCGGATCCGCTCCGTCTTCGGATGCTGTCGGCCATCGCCTCCGACCCACGCGGGGAGTCGTGCGTCTGCGACCTCGCCGAACTTGCAGACGTCGCCCAGCCGACCGTGTCGCACCACCTCAAGGTGCTCAAGGATGTGGATGTGCTCACCTCCGAGCGAAGGGGAACCTGGGTTTGGTATCGGATCAACCCGAACCGGCGCAGCGCCGTCACGGCCCTGCTGGAATCGTTCGCGCCCGCCACGCTCGCACCATGGAGTGTTGCCGACGGCCACGATGAGCCACGACCCGACTTCGACGCCCGTGTCACTCATCTCGCCGACGAGCTCGCCGCGGAAGTCCCCGAGCTGGACCCCAACGTCGTTCTCACCATCGTCCGAGAGTCCTACACCGCCCTCGCGCGCACCGCCAGAGTCACCTCCGCGCTGGTGCCTTTGACCGAGCGCTTCGCCCGGCAACGACTCGCCGACCTCACCCGCAACCGCGACTCCGCTGTACCCCAGGTGCTGTTCGTCTGCGTCGCGAACGCCGGCCGCTCCCAGCTCGCCGCCGCCCTCGTCAACAAACTCGCGGGCGGCAAGGTCGTCGCCCGCTCGGCAGGGTCTGCTCCCGCCGACGTCATTCATCCGCACGTCCGCTCGATCCTCGCCGAGATTGAAGGCGACCTGGCCCCCGAGCGCTTCCCGAAGCCGCTCACCGACGATGCCGTCCGCGCGGCCGATGTTGTCATCACGATGGGTTGCGGCGACGTCTGCCCGATCATCCCCGGCGTTCGCTACGACGACTGGGCAGTCGGCGACCCCGCCCTCGCCTCCCGCGACGGGGTCGAGGCCATCCGCGACGACATCGCCGGACGGGTGCGCGCACTCGTCGACGAGCTCCTCACCTGACCAACCACTCTCACCAGGAGCAACCATGACTGACACCACCAAGCCCTCCGTCCTCTTCGTCTGCGTGCACAACGCCGGACGCTCGCAGATGGCCGCAGGCTTCCTCCGCGACATCGCCGGCGATCGCATCGAAGTCCGGTCCGCCGGCTCCATGCCCGCAGACCAGATCAACCCGACCGCGGTCGAAGCGATGAGCGAGCTCGGGATTGACATCACCGCCGAGCAGCCCAAGGTGCTCACCACGGAGGCCGTGCAGGCCTCCGACGTCGTCATCACGATGGGCTGCGGCGACGCCTGCCCGTTCTTCCCAGGCAAGCGCTACGAGGATTGGAAGCTCGACGACCCGGCCGGCCAGGGCATCGACGCCGTCCGCCCGATCCGCGACGACATCCGTGCGCGCATCGAGCAGCTGGTCAGCGAACTCGTCTGACCTGTCATGGCAAGCACTGAAGGGTAGTCATGCATCTTGTAGCGATCGGTGGAAGCGACGCCGGAATCTCCACCGCCCTCCGGGCCCGCGAACTCGACCCGTCCGTCGATGTCACCGTCGTCGTGGCCGACGCCTACCCAAACTTCTCCATCTGCGGCATCCCGTACTACTTCTCCCGCGAGGTACAGCCCTGGCAGTCGCTCGCCCACCGCACCCACGCAGACCTCGAAGCCACCGGCATGAACCTCCGCCTGGACACCCTCGCCACAGGTATCGACGTCAAAGGCCGACGACTCACGGTCCGCGACGCGAACGGCAGCGAATCAACGATCGCCTACGACGAACTCATGGTCGGCACCGGAGCATCCCCTTCAACCGCCGGAATCGCAGGTCTTGACCAGCTCGGCCCCGACGACGGCGTGCACCTATTGCACTCGATGGGCGACACGTTCGCGCTCGAGAAGTACCTCGACGAGCATCAGCCCGAGACGGCGATCATCGTCGGAGCCGGTTACGTCGGCCTCGAAATGGCCGAAGCTCTCACCGTGCGCGGCCTCCAGGTCACTCAACTGCAGCGCGGACCCGAAGCGCTCTCCACCCTCGACCCCGAACTCGGCTCCCTTGTCCACGATGAACTCACCCGACACGGCGTCGACGTCGTCACCCGCACCCGCGTCGAAGCTGTCACACGCGACGCAGGGCGAATTTCTGCTGTTGGTACCCATGACGGTGAACCGTTCTCCCGCACCGCGGACGTGGTGCTCGTCGTCGTCGGAGTGCGACCCAACACCAGGCTCCTCACCGCAGCCGGAGCCACCACGGGCGCGGGCGGCGCTGTCGTCGTCGACGAACAGATGCATACCGGCCTGCCGAGCGTGTGGGCGGCCGGCGATGGGGTGGTCACCCACCACCACCTGCTCGGCGTCACATACCTTCCTCTCGGCACCACGGCGCATAAGCAAGGACGCGTCGCGGGAGAGAACGCGATCGGCGGTGACACCCGATTCGCAGGGAGCCTCGGCACGCAGGTCGTGAAGGTGTTCGACGTCGTAGCCGCACGCACAGGGCTCCGTGACCACGAAGCGACAGCCGCCGGCTTCGCCCCGCACAGCCACACCGCGATCGCGGACGACCACAAGCGGTACTACCCGGGCGCTACGCCCATCAGCATCCGCATCACCGGAGACACCAACGACGGCCGTCTGCTCGGCGCGCAACTCGTCGGCACCCGCGGCGCCGAGATCTCCAAGCGCATCGACACCTACGCCACGTCCCTGCACCACGACATGACCGTCGCAGCGATGAGCGACCTCGACCTCTCCTACACGCCCCC
>NZ_SSDM01000003.1:0-1252 GCF_004794375.1 Microbacterium sp. K35
GAGGATCCGCCCGAGGAGCGCTCGTCCGGTGCGGGTGCCCACCGGACGAGCGCTCCTCGGGCGGATCCTCGACGGGCTCGGCCGCCCGATCGACGGCAAGGGGCCGCTCGGCGCCCCCACCGTGAGCCTCGACCACGCCACGCCCTCCCTCCTGGAGCGCGACCGCATCACCGCCCCGCTCCCCCTGGGCGTGCGCGCCCTGGACACGCTCGTGAGCGTCGGCCGCGGTCAGCGCGTCGGCCTGTTCGCGGGCTCCGGGGTGGGCAAGTCGTCGCTGCTGTCGATGATCGCGCGCGGCACGGAGGCCGAGGTCACCGTGATCGCGCTGGTCGGCGAACGCGGACGCGAGGTGCGCGAGTTCATCGAGGACGACCTCGGACCTGCCGGCCTCGCCCGCTCGGTCGTGGTGGTGTCGACCTCGGACCAGCCGGCCATGGCCCGCATCCGGGCGGCGTTCACGGCCACACGCATCGCCGAGGCGTTCCGGGACGACGGCGCTCACGCGATCCTCATGATGGACTCGCTCACGCGCGTGGCGATGGCCCAGCGCGAGATCGGGCTGTCGGCGGGCGAGCCCCCGGCCACGCGCGGCTACCCGCCGTCGACGTTCTCGATCCTCGCCGGGCTGCTGGAGCGCGCCGGCACCGACCGCACCGGGTCGATCACCGGCATCTACACCGTGCTCGTCGACGGCGACGACCACAACGAGCCGATCGCCGATGCCGTGCGCTCGATCCTCGACGGCCACGTGGTGCTCGACCGTGCCCTGGCGCTGTCCGGCCACCACCCCGCGATCGACGTGCTCGGCTCGGTGTCGCGCGTCGCGGGCAAGATCACCGGGGCCGAGCGCCGGGCGCACGCCGCGACGCTGCGGGCCGTGCTCGCCGCGCGCCGTCGCGCCACCGACCTGATCGACATCGGCGCGTATCACGCGGGAGCGGATCCGCGGATCGACGCCGCCATCGCGCACGAGCGGGAGATCTCCGCCTTCCTCACGCAGTCGCTCGACGAGACCTGCGACATCGAGGAGTCGTGGCGCCGGCTGGACGCCCTGGTCGGCGCCTTCGAGGGGGTCGCATGAGTCGTTCGTTCTCGCTGGCCGGTCTCCTGCGCGTGCGGGAGATCCAGGAGCGTGCCGCGGCGCAGCGGCTGTCGCGGGCCGTGATCGACGCGCAGCACACCGAGGCGCGCGACCGGGCCCTGCGCGCGCACCTGTCCGGCGCCGACACCGAGGCCGTGGACGTGCGCTCGC
>NZ_SSDM01000036.1:0-4271 GCF_004794375.1 Microbacterium sp. K35
GTGGGCGCGCCGCGGCTCGATCGGCACGCCCACGCGGTCGAGCGACTCCGCCGCCTGCGCGCTGGCCGTCGACGCCACCTCGGTCGGGAACCAGACGCCCGCGCAGGTGTCGCAGCGACCGCAGGGCGCGGCGGTCTCGTCGTCGAGCGCCCGCTGCAGGAACTCCATGCGGCAGCCGTCGGTCCGCTCGTAGTCGAGCATGTGCTGCTGCTCGGCGACCCGCTCGGCGGCGATGCGCTCGTAGCGCTCGGCGTCGTAGGTCCACGGCGCTCCCGTCGCGATCCAGCCGCCCTGCACGCGCCGCACGGCTCCGTCGACGTCGAGCACCTTGAGCAGCAACTCCAGCGGCGTGCGGCGGATGTCGACCAGGGCCTCCAGCGCCGGGGTCGAGATCGGAGCGTCGCCGAGCGCGGCGATCACCCGTTCGGCGCGCTCACGGTCGGGCATCGACGCGGTCGCGAAGTAGTGCCAGATGTCGCGGTCCTCGACCCCGGGCAGCAGCAGCACGTCGGCGTTGTCGCTCGCTCGGCCCGCACGGCCCACCTGCTGGTAGTACGCGACGGGCGACGACGGCGCGCCGAGGTGCACGACGAAGCCGAGGTCGGGCTTGTCGAAGCCCATGCCCAGGGCGCTGGTGGCCACGAGCGCCTTGACCTCGTTGCGCTTGAGCATGCCCTCCGACTCGGCGCGCTCCTCGGCATCGGTCTGCCCGGTATAGGCGCGCACCTCATGCCCGTGCTCACGCAGCAGTCGCGCGGTGTCGACGGCCGCGGCGACCGTGAGCGTGTAGATGATGCCGGAGCCCGGAAGGTCGTCGAGGTGGCTCAGCAGCCAGGCCAGGCGGCTGGCCGAGTCGCGCAGGCGCAGCACGCCGAGCCGCAGCGACGTGCGGGCCAGGGGTCCGCGGATCGTCAGCACCGGCACGGCTCCCGCACCGGCACCCGCATCCGCACCCGCACCCGGTGCAGCGGACGCCACAGCCCCACCGGCCTCCCCGGTCGGCAGCGCTCCGAGCTGCTCGGCGACGTCGGCCACCACGCGGCTGTTGGCGGTCGCGGTCGTGGCCAGGACCGGCACGTCGGTCGGGAGCTGGCCGATCAGGTCGCGCAGGCGGCGGTAGTCGGGCCGGAAGTCGTGCCCCCAGTCGCTGATGCAGTGCGCCTCGTCGACGACGAGCATGCCGAGGCGGGCCACGAGCGCGGGCAGCTGCTGCTCGCGGAAGGCGGGGTTGTTGAGGCGCTCGGGCGACACCAGCAGCACGTCGACCTCGTCGCGCGCGAGCCGCCCCTCCACCTCCGCCCACTCGTGTGCGTTCGTGGAGTTGATCGCCACGGCCCGCACGCCCGCGCGCTCGGCGGCCGCGATCTGGTCGCGCATGAGGGCGAGCAGCGGCGACACCAGCACCGTGGGGCCCGCGCCCTGCCGTCGGCGCAGCAGCGTCGCGACGAAGTACACCGCGGACTTGCCCCAGCCGGTGCGCTGCACCACGAGCGCGCGGCGGCGCCCCTCCACCAGGGCCTCGATCGCCTCGTACTGCCCGTCGTGGAAGTCGACGTCGGCGCGCCCGACCAGCTCGGCGAGGGCGGCGCGGGCGGTGTCGCGGGCGGTGTCGGCGGGTGCGGAGGTCATGTCCTCCACTCTGCCGCACACCGCCGACAGCCCGGTCGTCGCGGCCCGCGATCGGGGGACGGCTGCCGCATGGCGTCTAGCGTGGAGGGATGATCACGCGCGAACTCGCCGTCGCCCTGCGCGATGCGGGACTCACCTGGCACCCCGCGGAGGGCGACCGTTTCCAGCTGGACCTCCCCGACGAGGTGGAGCTGGAGGCCGAGGCCGACGTGTTCACCGTGAGCGGGATGACGATCGAGGCGCGGCAGACCCCCAGCGGCACCGACCTGGCGTTCAACGGCACGACCGAGTGGGCGCTCGATGCGGTGACCCTGGCTGATGCGGTGTGGTTGCCCCGCGAGGATCAGCTGCGCGAACTTCTCCGCGGTACGTTCCGCTCCCTCGTCCGGCTGCCCGACACGTTCCGCGTGGAGATCGAGATCGCCGGGGAGCCGCTGACGTTCGAGCACCCCGACCCCGCGGAGGCCTACGGCCGGGCCCTGCTCGCGCTCGTGTCGCGCTCGCTCTGATCCGGCGCCGGTTGAATACCGACGATCGCTGTGTCAGAATTACCTAACGATCGGTCAGTAAAGAAGGCCGGATGGCGAGGAGTCGACGATGACCAGTCCTGCAGACCTGTCCCTCGTGACGGACGAGGCCTCCGCGGAGGAGCGCCTGTTCGAGGAGCTCATCGCGAACGAGCAGCGCATCGAGCCGCGCGACTGGATGCCGGAGGCGTACCGCAAGACGCTCATCCGGCAGATCTCCCAGCACGCGCACTCCGAGATCATCGGCATGCAGCCGGAGGGCAACTGGATCACGCGCGCGCCCAGCCTCAAGCGCAAGGCCATCCTGATGGCGAAGGTGCAGGACGAGGCCGGACACGGGCTCTACCTCTACTCCGCGGCGCAGACCCTCGGCATCACGCGCGACGAGATGATGGACCAGCTCATCTCCGGCAAGGCCAAGTACTCGTCGATCTTCAACTACCCCACCCCCACCTGGGCCGACATGGGGGCGATCGGCTGGCTCGTCGACGGCGCCGCCATCTGCAACCAGGTGCCGCTGTGCCGCGCCTCCTACGGCCCCTACGGCCGGGCGATGGTGCGCATCTGCAAGGAGGAGTCGTTCCACCAGCGGCAGGGCTTCGAGATCCTCCTCACCCTCATGCGCGGCACGGAGGAGCAGCGGCAGATGGCGCAGGACGCCGTGGACCGCTGGTACTGGCCGAGCCTGGCGATGTTCGGCCCGCCCGACGACCAGTCCCCCAACTCCGCGCAGTCGATGGCCTGGAAGATCAAGCGCTTCTCCAACGACGAGCTGCGCCAGCGCTTCGTGAGCATGCTCGTGCCCCAGGCCGAGATCCTCGGCGTCACCCTGCCCGACCCCGACCTGCGCTTCGACGAGGAGACCGGCCGCTACGAGATGGGCGAGATCGACTGGGACGAGTTCTTCCAGGTGCTGCGCGGCAACGGACCGTGCAACGCGGAACGGCTGGAGCGCCGCCGCACCGCCCACGAGGACGGCGCCTGGGTGCGCGAGGCCGCCGCCGAGTACGCCCGCAAGCAGGCCCTCAAGGCGAAGGCGGTCGCGTGATGGCCACCCCCGGCGCCGACGAGCGCGAGCCCTGGCCCCTGTGGGAGATCTTCGTGCGCGCGAACCGCGGCCTGAGCCACGTGCACGTCGGCTCGCTGCACGCGCCAGACGCCGATATGGCGATCCGCAACGCCCGCGACCTCTACACCCGGCGCGGCGAGGGCGTGTCGATCTGGGCCGTGCCGGCCGACGCCATCACCACCAGCGACCCCGACGCCAAGGGCGCCTACTTCGAGAGTCCGGCCGGCAAGAACTACCGGCACGCGGTGTACTACACCGCCTCCGAGGGGGTGCCGCACCTGTGAGCGCGCAGCAGCACGGGCACACCGACGTGCACGGAACCGACGTGCACGGAGACGTCTCGGTCGACGAGCTGCGGCTGAGCGAGGAGCTGGCGGGCGCCGGCACCACCGCGACCAGCGCCGACCTCGCCGAGTACGCGCTCTGGCTGGGCGACGACGCCCTGATCCTGTCGCAGCAGCTCGGCGCGTGGATCTCCCGCGCGCCGGAGCTGGAGGAGGACGTGGCGCTCGGCAACATCGCGCTCGACCTGCTCGGGCATGCCCGCTCGTTCCTGCACTTCGCCGGATCCTGGGACGGCCGCTCCGAGGACGACCTGGCCTACTTCCGCGACGAGCCCGAGTTCCGCAGCGCCTGGATCGTGGAGCAGCCCAACGGCGATTTCGCCCAGACCATCGCACGGCAGTTCGTCGTGTCGGTGTACCTCGTGGAGCTGTACGCCGCCCTGCGCGCGAGCTCGGAGCCCACGTTCGCGGCGATCGCGGAGAAGGCCCTCAAGGAGGTCGACTACCACCGCGACCACGCCGTGCAGTGGGTGCTGCGGCTCGCGGGCGGCACGGACGAGTCGCGCGCGCGGATGATCCGGGCCCTGACCGACGTGTGGCCGTATGTCGACGAGCTGTTCCGCGACGAGCCGCTCATCGATCGACTCGGCGACGCGGCCGTGCGCCCCTCCGCGCTGCGCCCGGGGTTCGACGCGGTCGTGGACACCGTGTTCGCCGAGGCCGACCTCGCCGTCCCCGCGGTGTCGGCGTCGTCGGCGGGCG
>NZ_SSDM01000358.1:0-896 GCF_004794375.1 Microbacterium sp. K35
ACGCCTCGTCGATCACCACGAGCACGTCGCGCGGCACGGCGGCCACGAAGCGCTCGAGCGCGTCCGCGTCGACGACCGTGCCGGTGGGGTTGTTCGGGTTGCACACGAACACCAGTCGGGTGCGCGGGGTGATCGCGGCGAGCATCGCGTCGAGGTCGTGGCCGTGCTGCGCGTCGAGCGGAACGGGCACGGGCGTGGCCCCCGCGATGCGCACGAGCGAGGGGTACGCCTCGAATGACCGCCACGCGAACACGACCTCGTCACCCGCGCCGGCGACCGCGTGGATCAGCTGGGCCGCGATCTCCACCGATCCGGCTCCCACCGTGACCTCGTCGACGTCGACGCCGTGGCGCGCGGCGAGCGCCTGCCGCACGGCCGCGGCACTCATGTCGGGGTAGCGGTGGATGCCGGCGACGCGCTCTTGGACGACCTGCACGACGGAGGGCAGGGGCGGATGCGGGGACTCGTTGGACGAGAGCTTCGAGGCACCGGCGGGGGCCGAGCGGCCCTGACGGTAGGCGGGGACGGCGTCGAGGCCGGGACGGGCGGAGAGGGGCATCGTCAGAGCATCCTTGCTGTGATCCGGGTGGTGTCGCGCCACCCTAGAACGCACGTCGCCCCCTGGGCAATCGGTGTAGCGAATGGTGGGCATCGCGCGCAGACGAACGTCTCCCGGCGGGCTCGGTCTGGGCAGATTGCCCAGTCCGCCTCCGGGTCGGGGCGGAGGGCAGGGTGAGCGTCAGCGTTCCCTCGTGACCTCGGCGGGGTCGGCGGTGGGAAGCCGGCACACGAACGCCCGGCAGTCGTACAGGCGCTCGGGCGTCGCGGCCTTGCCCTCGAACAGCTCGAAGCCCGCCGCGGCGAACGCGGCGGCCTGGGCGGGCGACACCACCGCG
>NZ_SSDM01000359.1:0-6987 GCF_004794375.1 Microbacterium sp. K35
CGCCGCCGCCGATGCGCGCAGCGGTGCGATTCTCACGGCTCGCACGCCGTGCGACCTGGCCGCGCACGTCGCCCAGGCCGGAGGGGCACGCCTGATCGCGTGTTCGCTGGCCGGGGACGTGGCGACCGTGACGGTGTCGGCGGCGTACGCTGGACTCGCAGCCGTCTCCCGCGCCCGTGCCGGGCAACCCGAGGAACCGTGACGGCCGCGCGACCCTCGCTCGCTGTGAAGTACCCCGCACAGCGGTGTGTATGGTGTGCTTCGAAGAAAGGACGCACCCTTGGCTGAAGGCAAGAAGCTCGTCATCGTCGAGTCCCCGACGAAGATGCGGTCTATTCAGGGATACCTCGGCGACGGCTACGAGGTGCTCAGCTCCGTCGGCCACATCCGCGACCTCGCCGACAAGAAGGACATCCCCGCCGACGACAAGAAGGCGTACGGGAAGTACTCGATCGACATCGACAACGGGTTCGACCCGTACTACGTCGTCTCCGACCGCAAGACCAAGACGGTCGCCGAGCTGAAGCGTGCGCTGAAGAGCGCCGACGAACTCCTGCTCGCCACCGATGAGGACCGTGAGGGTGAGGCCATCGCCTGGCACCTGCTCGAGACCCTCAAGCCCAAGGTGCCCGTCAAGCGCATGGTGTTCCACGAGATCACCAAGGATGCGATCCAGGCCGCCGTGGGGAACACGCGCGAGCTGGATCATGCCCTGGTCGATGCGCAGGAGACCCGCCGTATCCTCGATCGTCTGTACGGGTGGGACGTCTCGCCGGTCCTCTGGTACAAGGTCAAGACCGGGATCTCCGCCGGACGGGTGCAGTCCGCGGCGACGCGTCTGATCGTCGACCGCGAGCGCGAGCGCATGGCTTTCGTGTCGGCTGAGTACTGGGACGTCGACGCCGACGCGGCCGCGACCGGCACCTCCTTCCGGATCCGTCTCGTCCGGGTCGACGGCGGCCAGCTCGCCCGCGGCACCGACTTCGATGACACCGGAAAGCTCAAGAAGGCCGTCGTGGTGCTCGACGAGGCACGCGCTGCCGCACTGTCCAGAGCCGTCGACGCCACGGGTGCGGGGACGGTCACCAAGGTCGAGGCGAAGCCCGGCACCCGGAGCCCGTACGCCCCCTTCACGACGTCCACCATGCAGCAGGAGGCGGGTCGCAAGCTCTCGATGAGCGCCAAGCAGGCGATGAGCGTCGCCCAGCGCCTGTACGAGAAGGGGTACATCACCTATATGCGTACCGACTCCACGGCGCTGAGCACCCAGGCGGTGCAGGCGGCGCGGAGCCAGGCTGTCGCTCTCTACGGTGACAGCGCGGTGCCGCTCAAGCCGCGCGTCTACAAGTCGAAGAGCAAGAACGCCCAGGAGGCCCACGAGGCCATCCGTCCCTCCGGCGAGAACTTCCGCACGCCGTCGTCGCTGTCCTCCGAGCTCGACCGCGAGGAGCAGCGTCTCTACGACCTGATCTGGAAGCGCACGGTCGCGAGCCAGATGGCGGACGCCAAGTACGAGACGACGACCGTCACGATCGCCGTGGATGCCGATGGCCAGACGGCCGAGTTCACCGCATCCGGCACCGTCTACACCTTCAAGGGCTTCCTGGAGGCCTACGAGGAGGGTCGCGACGAGAAGCGCGGCGACGCGGACGCCGCCGAGAACCAGTCGCTCCCGGCCGTCGCCGTCGGGGATGAGCTCGCCGTCTCCCACGCCGAGGCCAAGGGCCACCGCACGACCCCGAAGCCGCGCTACACCGAGGCGTCGCTGGTGAAGGTGCTGGAGGAGAAGGGCATCGGTCGTCCGTCGACATTCGCCACGATCCCGGAGACCATCCTCGACCGTGGCTACGCGGTCAAGCGCGGACAGGCGCTCGTGCCCACGTGGCTGGCGTTCAGCGTGGTGCGGCTGCTCGAGGAGCACTTCGCCGAGCTGGTCGACTACGACTTCACCGCGG
Source organism: Microbacterium sp. K35 (assembly GCF_004794375.1). Taxonomy (NCBI): domain Bacteria; kingdom Bacillati; phylum Actinomycetota; class Actinomycetes; order Micrococcales; family Microbacteriaceae; genus Microbacterium; species Microbacterium sp. K35. Next base: position 1,956 of record NZ_SSDM01000359.1, read on the forward strand.
CGCTGGAAGACGACCTCGACACGATCGCCCGGGGCGAGCAGAACCGCGTGGAATGGCTCAAGTCGTTCTACTTCGGCTCGGAGTCGCACGTGGGGCTGCGGCAGGTCGTCGACAACCTCGGCGAGATCGACGCGCGGGCCCTGAACTCTACGCGCATCACCGACACCGCGACGCTGCGCTTCGGCAAGTACGGCCCCTACCTGGAGGTCACGGACCCGGAGAACCCGGACGCGAAGCCGCGCATCGTGAACGTGCCGGAGGACCTGGCGCCCGACGAGCTGACGGCGGAGAAGGCGCAGGAGCTGATCGACGCCCCGGTGGCGGGGGACCGCGTGCTCGGCACGAATCCGGAGAACGGCAAGATCGTCGTCGTCAAGGACGGCCGGTTCGGGCCGTACGTGCAGGAGAACGACCCGGTCTCGGACGACGCCGCGGTCGACGAGGCGACCGGTGAGGTCGTCGAGGCTCCCAAGCCCAAGCGAGGTGCGAAGAAGGAGACGGCGCCCAAACCGCGGACCGCCTCGCTGTTCCGCTCGATGTCGGTGGACACGCTCGACCTCGACACGGCCCTCCAGTTGCTGAGCCTCCCGCGGGTGGTCGGCGTCGACCCGGAGTCCGGCGACGAGATCACCGCGCAGAACGGCCGATTCGGCCCGTACCTGAAGAAGGGCACCGATTCGCGGTCGCTCGAGAGCGAGTCGCAGATCTTCGACGTGACGCTCGACCAGGCCCTCGAGATCTACGCCCAGCCGAAGTACGGTGCAGGTCGTCGCGCCTCGAGCGCGCTGGCCGAGTTCGACGCCGACCCCGTGAGCGGGAAGCCCATCCGCGTGCGCGACGGTCGCTTCGGTCCCTACGTGACCGACGGTGAGACGAACGTCACGATCCCGCGCGGCCAGAAGCCCGAGGACATCACGTTCGAGATCGCCGTGCAGATGCTGGCCGACAAGCGCGCGAAGGGCCCTGCGCCCAAGCGCGGCTCGCGTACCGCCGCCAAGAAGGCTCCGGCGAAGAAGGCTCCGGCGAAGAAGGCTCCGCCGAAGAAGGCGAGCGCCGACGGAAAGGCCACGACGGCGAAGGCGACGACGGCGAAGGCGACGGCGGCGAAGAAGACCGGGAAATCCGCGGGCTCCACGTCGGCGGCGCGCTCGGCCGCGGCGAAGAAGGCGGCGGCGACGCGCGCGGCGAACGCGGCGGCGAAGGCGGCGGAGAAGGCCGGCTCGTGACCGGGAGCCGCGGCGCCTGGATCACTCTCGAAGGCGGGGACGGCTCAGGCAAGACCACTCAGGCGAACGTTCTCGCCGACTGGCTGGAGCAGAGCGGGCGCACCGTGGTGCGCACCAGGGAGCCGGGGGGATCCGAGGTCGGCACGCTGATCCGCGAGATCGTGTTGCACCATCGCGGGGACATCGCGCCGCGCGCCGAGGCCCTCCTTTACGCCGCCGATCGGGCGCATCACGTCGCGACGGTCGTGCGCCCGGCGCTCGCGCGCGGTGAGGTCGTGCTGCAGGACCGCTACCTCGACTCGTCCGTCGCCTACCAGGGTGCCGGTCGGGTGCTCGACCCGGCCGAGGTGCGGGACCTGTCGCTGTGGGCGGCCGAGGGCGCACTTCCCGATCTCACGGTGCTGCTCGACCTCGACCCCGCCGCGGCGCGCACCCGACTCGACTCGGCCGACAAGCCCTTCGACCGCCTTGAGGCCGAGCAGGCCGAGTTCCACGAGCGCGTGCGCGAGGCCTACCTCGACCTGGCCGCCGCGGAGCCGGAGCGCTTCCTCGTGCTCGATGCCGCACAGCAGCCCGAGGCGATCGCGGAACGGATCCGAGCTCGCGTCGCTGAGCTCCTGGACTGATCCTCCACAGGCCGAACAAAGACGGCTGCGACCACGGATGACGGGAGACGTCCCCGCGGCGTCGGCGGTCCCGATTAGGCTGAGGACATGCCCCCGACTCTCGCCCCCGCATTCCCCTGGGCGGACGTCTGGGGCCAGGACGCGGCGGTCGACACGCTGCGCGCGGCGGCAGCCGATCCGTCGGCCCTGTCCCACGCCTGGCTGATCACCGGCCCGCCGGGGTCGGGGCGGTCGACGCTCGCGTACGCGTTCGCCGCGGCGCTGATCGCCGAGGGTCCCGATGACGAGGCCACCATGCGCCAGGTCCTCGCCGGCACCCATCCCGACGTCACGGCGCTGCGCACCGACAAAGTCATCATCACGATCGCGGAGGCGCGATCCCTGGTCGAACGCTCGTACTTCGCCCCGTCCGCCGGGCGCTACCGCGTCATCGTCGTCGAAGACGCCGATCGCATGGTGGAGCGCACGTCCAACGTGCTGCTCAAGGCTCTGGAGGAGCCCCCGGAGCAGACGGTCTGGATCCTCTGCGCGCCGAGTGAGGCGGATCTGCTTCCCACCATCCGTTCGCGCGTGCGGTCGCTGCGGCTGCGGGAACCCGACGTCGCCGATGTGGCACGACTCATCAGCCTCCGTACGGGGGTCGATGAGGCGGTCGCCGAGCAGGCGGCGCGTCACGCGCAGCGGCACATCGGGATGGCCCAGCGGCTCGCCACCGATGATGCCGCACGACGTCGTCGTGAAGAGACGCTGCGCGCCGTCATCGGTGTCCGCGGTGTGAACGACGCGGTCGATGTCGCCGGGCGCATCATCCAGGCGGCGACCGAAGACGCCAAGGCGCTCACGGCCGAGCGCGACGCGAACGAACGGGCCGCGCTGTTGCGCACCGTGGGCGTGGCGGAGGGGCAGGCCGTGCCGCCGGCGCTCCGCCCGCAGGTGTCCGCGCTGGAGGACGAGCAGAAGAAGCGGGCCACGCGGAGTCTGCGCGACGGCATCGACCGCGTGCTCACGGACATGCAGTCGCTGTTCCGTGATGTGGTGATGCTCCAGTTCGGGCGCAGTGACGACCTCATCAACAGCGAACTGCGCCCCGAACTCGTCGATCTCGCGGCGGCATGGCCCGTCGCCCGGACCCTGGTCGTCCTCGACCACCTTGCCGAGACCCGGCAGTCGCTGGAGCGCAACGTCGCTCCGCTGCTCGCCCTGGAGAGCTTGCTCGTGACGGTCACGAGCGGGAGGAAACCGTGAACACTCGCCCCCTGTCGCGCCTGCGTCGCGCGGCCGCGCTCATCGCCGGACTGGCCGTCGCCTCGGTCGCCCTCTCGGGCTGCCTCTACGCGATGATCCCCGAGCAGTCGGCACGCCCGGCGGGCGAGAAGGAGCCGGACACCGAGGGTGTCGCGGCCGACCTGCTGCCCTACTACTCCCAGAAGCTGGACTGGACGGAGTGCGGCACCGGCTTCGAGTGCACCGACGTCACGGCGCCTCTCGACTGGGAGAACCCCGGCTCCGGCGAGATCCAGCTCGCGGTGGTGCGGCATCGCGCCGAGGGCACCGCGGTCGGCTCGCTCCTCACGAACCCCGGCGGGCCCGGCGCGAGCGGGGTCGACCTGGTGCTCAGCAGCCTCGGCTATGCGGTCGGCCCCGCTCTGGTCGAGAACTACGACGTGATCGGCTTCGACCCTCGCGGGGTGGGCGGGTCGACGGCCGTCACCTGCTACGACGACGCCGAGATGGACGACTACCTCTACGGCATCCCCGAGGCCCAGCGGGGGAGCGCCGAGTGGGAGCAGGAGCTGCTCGACGGGCATCGCGCCTTCGCTGAGGCGTGCGACGCCAACAGCGACGGCATCCTGCCGTACATCACCACGGTCAATGCGGCCCGCGACATGGACCTGATCCGCGCGGTGCTGGGAGACAAGCAGCTCAACTACCTCGGCTACTCGTACGGCACGTTCCTCGGTGCCACCTACGCCCAGCTCTACCCCGAGAAGGCCGGACGCCTCGTGCTCGACGGGGCGATCGACCCCTCCGTCCCGGGACTCGAGGTCGGGGCCACGCAGGCGCTGGGATTCGAGTCGGCGCTGCGGGCGTACATGCAGAACTGCCTCGATTCGGGCAACTGCCCGTTCAGCGGCTCGGTCGACGAGGCGATGGCCGACCTCGGAGCGCTCCTGGCCAGCGCCGACCGCACGCCCCTCGAGAACGGGGACGGACGGCTGATGGGCGCCGATGCGCTGATGACCGCGATCATCGCCGCGCTGTACTCGCAGGACAGCTGGGACTACCTCACCCAGGCCCTGGAGGAGGCGCTGCAGGGCGACCCCACGACCGCGTTCGTGCTCGCCGACTTCTACAACGGTCGGGAGAACGGCACCTACATCGACAACTCCAGCGAGGTCTTCCGCGCGTACAACTGCATGGACTATCCGGTGGAGGACGACCCGGCGGCCGAGGCGGCGATCACCGCGAAGATCGCGGAGGGGGCACCCACGATCGCGCCCTACTGGACCGGCCCGGACCCCTGCGAGGTGTGGCCCTATCCGCCGACGGGGACGCGCGGGGAGATCGCGGCGGAGGGCGCCGGTCCCATCGTCGTCGTCGGTACCACCAATGACCCGGCGACGCCGTACGAGTGGTCCGAGTCGCTCGCGGACCAGCTGGAGGAGGGCGTGCTGATCACCCGTGTGGGCGAAGGGCACACCGGCTACAACAAGGGCAACACCTGCGTCGACGACGCGGTCGAGGGATTCCTGCTCGACGACGTGGTGCCCGAGGACGGCCTGCGCTGCGAGTGAGGGCGGGCTCGATTCGCGAGCGAGGCCGAGACAGGGTAATATCGGTGATCGCGCCGCTCACGCGTCGCACGCCGCTTTAGCTCAGTCGGCAGAGCATTTCACTCGTAATGAAAAGGTCGTCAGTTCGATTCTGACAAGCGGCTCACTGAAACCCCCGGGATCCTCGAGATCCCGGGGGTTTCTGCGTGTGAGGAGCTGCGCCATCGGGCGTGGCACGGCACCGACGCCTAGGTGCGCCGTGCCAGGAGTGCGGACGCCGTGAGCGCCACCCCGCGATCCTCATCCCGTGCGAATCCGCCCAGGGCCTCGTCCGCGCTCAGGCCACGAACCCCCGCCAGTGCGGCGGCGAGCCGGCGACGCGCGACGACCGAGGCGCCGTCGGCTC
>NZ_SSDM01000360.1:0-17080 GCF_004794375.1 Microbacterium sp. K35
AACTACCGCGGCACACCCGATCTCACCTTCGACGCCGCACTCACCATGCCGCGATAACCCGCCACGGACACGCGCCGCGGCACCCGCCGCGGTCGTGAGGAGGAACAGAAGCCGAAGCCGAGGGGGCACACGGAGGGGCCGGACACCACCAGGTGCCCGGCCCCTTCGGTCATACCCGTGCCGGTTCAGCGGGAGCGGCCGTCTCGCCACGCCACCGCGTCGCGGGGAGAGTCGACCAGCACGGCGTCGATGCCCAGGCGACCGAGCTCGCGGTACCGCTCCGCGTCCGTCACGCCGATCACCATCAGGTTCACGCGGTCCTTCGGGTCGAGACACGCGACCGACTCGCGGTCCCACGGCGTCACCTCCACCTCGGTCGTCGCGGTGCCTGAGGTGAACGTCTCGCTCACGGCGACCGTCCGCCGGTCCTCGAACGCCATCCACGTCCCCGCGGCCGGAGGCGCGTCGCAGTGGTGGGCCAGGGCGATCTCGAGCAGCCGCTCGCGCGTGAGGTCGCGGTCCTCGGCGACCTGCACGTCTCCGGCCGCCCTGGCCGCGCCGCTCGCTACCGCGTCGGTGGAGTACACGACCGTGTTCGCCGTGCGACGGGTCTCGCGCAGCACGGCGAGCACGGCCTGCACGAGCGGCTCCGGGTTCGCCTGCTTGAGGTCGAGGAACAGCAGTCGATCCGCCGGCACCTCGGCCAGCGCCCGGCGGAGGGTGGGCAGCAGTGCCGCACCCGAGCGGTAGGGCGTGTCGGTGCTGCCGCGGGGGTGGAAGTTCCAGCCGGCGTTCAACCCGGTCAGCTCGTCGGCGGTGTGCTCCGCGACCGTGCCGGTGCCGTCGGTGTTCGCGGCGAGGTCGACCGGGCGGTACAGCACCGGCACGCCGTCCTTCGACAGCTGCACCGTGAGCCAGAGTCCGTCGGCGCCGTCGTCGAGCGAGCCGCGGATGCCCTCCAGGGTGTTCTCGGGGTAGTCGGCCGTGCCCGCGCGATGGGCGATGATGAGCGGCTCGTGGCGATGACGGTCGGGGGAGGTGCCGGCGTCGCGGGTGGCCGGTCGCGCGGGGGACCCGCTCGCGGCGAGAGCCTGTTCGCCGGTGGCCGCGGCGAGCGGCAGGAGGCAGCCGAGGGCCAGGGCGGCGGCGGCGCGGATCCAGGGGCTCGATGGTCGGATGGACATGGTGGTGCTCCTTCACGGGGTCCCCGCCGCTTCCGATGGACTCCCCGCCGCGCGGGCAGGCTAGCATCGCAGCGGCGATCACCCGGTATACCCGCCACGACGGGCAGCTCGTCGGCGTCGTCACACCCGCGTGGGCGCCGTGGTGCCGCCGTATTCTGGGCTCATGGCCTACGCAGAATCGATCGTCGACCTGGTCGGCGACACGCCCCTCGTGAAGCTCCAGCGCGTCACGGAGGGCATCGCGTGCACGGTGCTCGTCAAGCTCGAGTACCTCAACCCCGGCGGGTCGGCGAAGGACCGCATCGCGACCCGGATCATCGACGCGGCCGAGGCCAACGGCGACCTCGCCCCCGGCGGCACGATCGTCGAGCCCACCAGCGGCAACACCGGGGTGGGCCTCGCCCTGGTCGCCCAGCAGCGCGGCTACCGGTGCGTGTTCGTCGTGCCGGACAAGGTCGGCGAGGACAAGATCGACGTGCTCCGCGCGTACGGGGCCGAGGTCGTGGTCACGCCCACCTCGGTCGCCGCCGACAGCCCCGAGTCGTACTACAGCGTGAGCGACCGGCTGGCGCGGGAGATCCCCGGGGCGTTCAAGCCGAACCAGTACGAGAACCCGAACGGTCCGCGCAGCCACTACGAGACGACCGGGCCGGAGATCTGGCGCGACACCGAGGGCGCGGTCACGCACTTCGTCGCCGGAGTGGGCACGGGCGGCACCATCACGGGCACGGGCCGCTACCTGCGCGAGGTGTCGGACGGCCGCGTGCGCATCGTCGGCGTCGATCCAGAGGGCAGCGTCTACAGCGGAGGCACCGGGCGGCCGTACCTGGTCGAAGGCGTGGGGGAGGACATCTGGCCCGGCGCCTACGACCCCTCCGTGCCGCACGAGATCGTGGCCGTGAGCGACGCCGAGGCCTTCGCGATGACGCGACGGCTGGCGCGCGAGGAGGGCATCCTCGTCGGCGGGTCGAGCGGCATGGCCGTGGTCGGCGCCCTGCGGGTGGCCCGCGACCTGCCCGCGGAGGCGGTGATGGTCGTGCTGCTGCCCGACGGGGGGCGCGGCTACCTCGGAAAGATCTTCAACGACGGCTGGATGCGCTCGTACGGCTTCAGCGAGGTGGAGGAGGGCGAGACGGTCGCGGACGTGCTGGCCGCCCGCCCGTCGCGGACGGGACACGGGCTGCCCGACCTCGTCCACGCGCATCCCACCGACACCGTGCTGGAGGCGATCCGCATGATGACGGAGTACGACGTGTCGCAGCTCGTCGTGCTGAGCGCCGAGCCACCCGTGATGATGGGCGAGGTCGTGGGCTCCGTCGACGAGAAGGGCCTGCTCGACCTGCTGTTCCGCGGCGACGCCGAGCCCAGCGATGCGGTCGGTGCGCACGTGGGGGAGCGGCTGCCGCTGGTCGGCATCCACGCGCCGGTCGCGCAGGCCAGGGCGGCCCTCGCCGAGGCCGACGCGCTGCTGGTGACGGAAGACGGCAAGCCGCACACGGTGCTCACCCGGCAGGACCTGCTGGCGTACCTGTCGCGCTGACGCGGGGCGTAACAGGGGCCGTCGACGCGCGAAGCCCGGTCGTAGGCTGAGGGCATGTCCGAGCACGCCTTCGCCACCCGAGCCATTCACGCGGGCCAAGCGCCCGACCCGACCACCGGGGCGATCATCCCGCCGATCTATCAGTCCTCGACCCACGTGCAGGACGGCATCGGCGGCTTCCGCGACGGCTACGAGTACAACCGCGCGGGCAACCCGACGCGGTCGTCGCTGGAGACGCAGCTCGCGGCTCTGGAGGGCGGCGTGAGCGCGCTGTCGTTCGCGTCGGGGCTCGCCGCGGAGGATGCGCTGCTGCGCGGCATCCTGAAGCCGGGCGACCACGTGCTGCTCGGCAACGACGTCTACGGCGGGACCTACCGTCTGCTGACGAAGGTGCTGGCGCCGTGGGGCATCGTCACCACGACCGCCGAGCTGTCCGACCCGGATGCTCTCCGGGCGGCGATCCGCCCCGAGACGCGGATCGTCTGGCTGGAGACGCCGAGCAACCCGCTGCTGAAGGTGGTCGACATCGCGCTGATCGTCGAGATCGCCCACGCGGCCGGGGTGCTCGTGGTGGTGGACAACACGTTCGCGTCGCCCGCGCTGCAGCAGCCGCTGGCGCTCGGCGCCGACCTGGTCGTGCACTCCACCACGAAGTACCTCGGCGGGCACTCCGATGTGCTCGGCGGGGCCGTGGTGTTCGGCGACGACCGCTTCGTGGAGCCGGTCAAGTTCCAGCAGTTCGCGGTGGGTGCGGTCTCGGCGCCGCTGGACGCCTGGCTCACCACCCGCGGCATCAAGACCCTCGCGGTGCGCATGCGGCAGCACTCCGAGAACGCCCAGGCGATCGCGGAGTGGGCGGCCGCGCGACCGGAGTTCGCCGAGGTGTACTACCCCGGCCTGTCGTCGCACCCGGGTCACGCGGTGGCGGCGCGGCAGATGAGCGGCTTCGGCGGCATGCTGTCGCTCGGGCTCGCGGCCGGTGCCGAGGCGGCGCGGTCGTTCGCGGAGAGCACGAGCGTGTTCCAGCTGGCCGAGTCGCTCGGCGGGGTCGAGTCGCTGATCGGCTACCCGCCGGAGATGACGCACGCCTCGGTGCGCGGGACCGAGCTCGCGGTGCCCGAGAACGTGGTGCGGCTGTCGGTCGGCATCGAGGACGTCGCGGACCTGATCGCGGATCTCGAGGAGGGCCTCGCGCGCCTCGGCTGACCGGCCTCAGCACTCCCCGTACGGGATCGACGACGCACCCCCGGAGCGCTCCGGGGGTGCGTTTGCCGTCCCGCTGGACGAGGCGGCGACGGTAGCATGAAGGGTTCCCCTGGCCGAATCGATTCGACCACGCTCCGCCGATTCTGGAAGGACCTCGTGTCCGACGCCCCTCGCACCGACAGCACTCCGACCACCCCCGGGCCCGGGCCCGAACGCACCGCGACCGGCAGCATCCGCACCTCGTCGCCCACCGGCGCCATCCGCACGCTCGGATCGAACCCGGCCACCGCGCCGATCATGCTGCACCCCGGCGACGCGATCCCGCTCGGACATCGCACGCTCACGATCATCCTGCTCGGAGCCCTCACGGCCCTCGGGCCGTTCACGATCGACCTCTACCTGCCCGCGTTCCCCGTGCTGGAGGAGGACTTCCAGACCACGGCCGCCGCGATCCAGCTCACCCTGACCGGCACCATGATCGGCTTCGCGCTCGGTCAGCTCATCGTCGGACCGCTCAGCGACAAGATCGGCCGCCGCACTCCGCTCATCGTCGTGACCGCGCTGCACGTGCTGGCCAGCCTCGGTGCCGCGTTCGCCCCCGACCTGCCGCTGCTCGGTGCCGCCCGGGTGCTGATGGGCATCGGCGCCGCGGCGGGCGGTGTGGTCGCGATGGCCGTGGTGCGCGACCTGTTCGGCGGGCGACGCCTGGTGGTGATGCTCTCGCGGCTCGCGCTCGTGTCCGGCGTGGCACCCGTGATCGCGCCGCTGATCGGCTCGTGGCTGCTGACGCTCATGCCCTGGCGCGGGATCTTCGGCGTGCTCGCGGCCTACGGCGTGGTGATGCTCGTGTCGACGGTGCTGTTCATCCGGGAGACCCTCCCGGTCGCGCGACGCAAGGACCCCGGTGGCGCGACCATGCGCGAGCGGTACCGGTCCGTGCTGACCGACCGGGTGTTCCTCGGGGTGCTCGTGATCGGCGGCATGACGTTCTCCGGCCTGTTCTCGTACCTGTCGGCGTCGCCGTTCCTGTTCCAGGTGACGCACGGGCTCGACCCGCAGCAGTACGGGCTGCTGTTCGCGGTGAACTCCCTCGGCGTCGTGATCGGCGTGCAGACCGCGTCGCGCCTCGCCGCGCGCTTCGGGCCGCAGTGGGTCATGGCGTACTCCACTGCGGTGCTGCTGCTCGCCGCCTCCGCCATCGTCATCACCGACCAGCTCGGCCTCGGCCTGTGGGGGACCGTGATCCCGCTGTTCGTGTTCATGACCGCCTGCGGCTTCACGTTCCCGAACGTGCAGGTGCTCGCGCTCGACCGTCACGGCAAGGCCGCAGGCACCGCCGCGTCGATCATCGGCGCGACGAACTTCGGCGTCGCGGGGCTCATCTCGCCGCTGGTGGGCTGGATCTCGCAGGACGCGGGGATCACCGCGACCACCATGGCCTCGGTCATGGTGGGCTGCGCCGCGGTGGGCATCCTCGCCCTGTGGTTCGTGGTGCGCCCGCGCACCGTCGGCATGCTGACGCCCTGAGGTCGCACGAGCATCGGTCAGAATAGGACGATGAATCGACGGATGCTGCTCTGGTGGGGCGTCGCCTGCCTGCTCCTGGCCACCGCACTGGGCGCGGTCGTCGTGCTCACCTCCCCGCAGACCTTCGGGTTCGACCGGTGGTGGAACGAGACGATCGTGCGCATCCGTGCCGACTGGATGCTCGACTTCGCCCTGGTGCTGAACTGGATCGGCGGCGGCTGGGTCGCCATCCTCGGGGTCCCGCTCCTGGCGATCCTGATCCTCCTGCTGCTGCGGCGCTGGCGAGGGGCGCTGTTCGCAGCGATCTGCTTCCTCGCGAGTGCCGGAGCGGTGCAGCTGCTGAAGAACATCTTCGGGCGCGCTCGTCCCGACGACATGCTCGTGGTGAGCGACTACGGCTCCTTCCCGTCCGGGCACACCGCGAACGCCGCGACCATCGCGGTGGTCGTCTGGGTCCTCTTCCCCCGCGTCTGGACGGCGATCGCCGGAGCGGTCTGGGTGCTGGCGATGGCGCTGTCGCGCACGTTCCTGTCGGTGCACTGGGCGACGGACACGCTCGGCGGTGCTCTCGTCGGTGCGGGTGTGGTGCTGGCGCTCGCCGCCTGGCTGCTGCCGTGGGTGCGCGCCGACGTGGCGGACCGTGCGGCCCGCGCCGATAGGCTGAGCCAGACCTGACCCGACCCGAGGAGTGCTCCGTGGCGCGTATCCGCCCCTACCGGCCCACCGACCGTGCCGCGATGTACGAGATCTGTCTCAAGACCGCCGATGCCGGCGGTGACGCCACCGGCATCCTGTCGGACGACGACCTGTGGGGCGCGCTGTTCGCCGTGCCGTACGTGGAGCGCCACCCCGACCTCGCGTGGGTCGTGGAGGGAGACGACGGCCGGGCGATCGGCTACCTCGTCGCGACCGACGACACCGATGCGTTCTACGCCTGGTTCCGCGACGTGTGGTGGCCTCCGTTCCACGAGCGCTACCCGCGCCCCGAGGCCGTGGACGGACGCGAGAGCCGCCTGATCGACTATGCCTACACGCGCGAGCCCGGCGCCGAGCCGCACGCCGCCGCGTACCCGGCCCACCTGCACATCGACCTGCTGCCCGAGACGCAGGGGCAGGGGATGGGGCGGCGCCTGGTGGAGACGCTGTTCGACGAGCTCCGCCGCCGCGGTGTGCCCGCCCTGCACCTGGGCATGGATCCGGCCAACGCGGGTGCGGCGGCGTTCTACGACCGGCTCGGCATGACCCGTCTCGCGGAGACCCCCGGCGGCATCACCTACGGCGTGCGCTTCGACGACGAGGCCGGGGCGCGCTGACGCCTCCCCATTCGACGACGAAGGCCCCCGCAACGGCGGGGGCCTTCTCGTTTCTGGCGGTGACGGCGGGACTCCGGTGCTCGCTGCGCTCACTCCTCCCCGAATCGCACGATGCTCGGGAGAAAGCCAGAAGGGCCCCCGCTGGCGCGGAGACCCTTCTGCTTTCTGGCGGTGACGGCGGGATTCGAACCCGCGGTTGCTTGCACAACACACGCTTTCCAAGCGTGCTCCTTCGGCCGCTCGGACACGTCACCAGGGAACAACCTGTCCATCCTATCCGATGCGATGTGGTGCGCGTGACCGGGCCCGGGGACGTCATCCGAAGAGGCAGATGTGTAATATTGCACCTCACCAGGGTGCTGTATAACCTCAAGTGAGGACGCAACCGACACTGGGGAGGTCGCACTCCGGGGGAATCATGCGAGCGCAAGAAAGAGGGACGCCCTGATGTCGGGCGATGAGATCATCGGTGCGCGCGCTCTGCGCGAGTGGATAACCGGTGAGCGCCATCATTACTCGCGGGTGTTCTTCGTGGACCGGGACGCCCCCGCCCACCAGGTCCTGGCGGCCGCCGAACGCCGCGACGCGGTCTTCCTGCCGGATGGGAGCGAGCCGTGCGACACCCACGCCGAGGTCATCCGCTACGGGGGTGGGTGGGACGACGTCGGCGATGAGCTGTTCCTCGGCCCGCACGGCGTGGAGCGCCAGGACTACATCGCGGCGGCCTTCGTACAGATCGTGGGACCGATCGCCGTCGGATTCTCCGATGAGACGAGCTGGCGGGCATTCCTCGACGATGCGGAGCTCGCTCGACGCACCGGCGTGTTTCCCGCCGCCCTGCTCGATGCCCGCGTGCTCCTCGCGGACCGCGTCGCGCTCGCTTCTCCCGTAGCGCTGATGCGTCCGAGTGCCGTCCGCGTCCGCAGCGACGGGCGGGTCTCGGCGGGCATGCAGGGCGAGGTGGTCGGTGCGGTCACCGAGCTGCCGTCTCTTCTCGCTGCAGCGCTGCCGGGGGCCGCCCTGGTGGGCGGAGTCATGCCCCGAGACAGGGTGCTCGACGACCTCCGCACGCGGGGCTGGGTCGGGCGATACCTCACGGCACTGGAGCTGATGAGAACCCTCTCCCTCGCGAGCACCGACGCGGCGATCGCGGGCTTCGGCTGGACGCCCTTCGACGACGGGCTCTGCGATGCCGAACCCCGGACCGCCGATCCGCTTCTCCTCGAGACGGGGAACGGGTTTCTGCTCGCGGATCTCACGACGCGGCGCCGGCAGCTGCTGTCCCCCGACACGGCCAGGGTCGTGGCGGTCACGCAGACGTCCAGCGATACGGAGAGTGCGGCCGCGCGCGTGGCGCGACAGCTCGAGGTGCCGAAGTCCCAGGCGCTCTCGCTCTGCCTCGAAGCGATCGATGCGCTCGGCGTGCACTGCGGGCGGCGAGCCGTCGACTCGTCCTCGACGACAGGAGCCGTGCGGTGAGCGCGCCGCACGCCCTCTGGACCTCGATGCTGCCGGCGGACACGACCTTCACGCCGGACCGGGTCGCGGTCGGAGCCGCGGGTCATCGGATTGCCTTCGCGGACGGCTCGACGCGGCTCTGTGCGACGAGCGGGCTGTGGAACGTCCCGCTGGGCTTCGGCAACCCTGCCGTGGCCGAAGCCGTGAGTCGGGCGAGCCGCGACGCCTCGTATCTCTCCCTCTTCCGGGCTCCGCATCGCTACGCCGAACACGCTGCGGACGCTCTCATCGACCTCGCCGGCTCGCTCCGCTACCGCCGCGTGATCTTCTCCACCTCCGGCGGGGCGGCGAACGACGCAGCCATGAAACTCGTCCGCCAGTACTGGGCGCAGAAGGGGCGCCGGGACCGGACGATCAGCGTCGGCCTCCGCGGCAGCTATCACGGCACGATGTACGGCAGTCACGCCCTGAGCGGTGACGATCTCCTGCAGTCCGTGTACGCCGTCGACCGCCGCTCCGTGCGGCACGTGTCGGCGCACGACGACGGTGAGGAGCTGGCGACCCTGATGGCACGGGAGGGCTCGCGGGTGGCCTCGGTCGTCGTGGAACCGATCCTGGGCAGCGGCGCGCACGTGCTCTCCGACGCGTTCGTCGATCGCCTTCTCGCCCTGCGCGAGGAGTACGGCTTCCTCGTCGTCGCCGACGAGGTCGCGACGGGTTTCGGCCGCACGGGCACGATGTTCGCGACCGACACCTGGCCCGCCGCACCCGACGTGCTCATCCTGTCGAAAGCGTTGACCAACGGTGCGATGGGGGCCGCCGCACTCCTGGTGGGGCGGGAGATCGCCGTCGCCTTCACAGACGGCGGATGGACGTTCGTGCACGGGGAGACGCAAGCGGGGACCCCGATGTGCGCGGCAGCGATCCTCGCCGTGATCGATGAGCTGCGTCGTATCGACGTGGAGTCGGCGACACAGGCGCTGGCCGTCGAACTGCAGAACCTGGTGCGGTCGTGGAAGACGGAGCAGCTGATCGCCGACAGCACCGGTCGCGGGTGTTTCGTCGGGCTTGCCCTTCGTGACGAGCACGGACAGGAGCTCTCCGGAGCCGCCGTCCTGCGGGTCGTCTCCGCGATCGCCGATCACGGTGTCGTCGTGCATCCGGGGCCCAGTGCGATCGAGCTGATCCCGGCGTACGGTTTCGGCGCGCCGGAGCTGCGAGAGGTCGACACCGCCGTCCGCGCCGGCCTCGCCGAGGCACGTGGGGCGCTCTCATGACCAGCGGATTCGCGGGTCGCGTTCCGACTCTCTGGCACGGACCGGGGATCGCCCGTCGGATGACGCGTCAGCTGACGGCAGGGCGTGAGGCGCTCGTCATCGCAGATCCGGCCGCGGTGCTCCCGCTTCCCACCGGACGCTCGGTGCGCACGCGGACACTCGACACCGGGCGCGCCGATGTCAGAGCGGTCGTCGCGATCGCTCGCGAGATGATGGACCGCCCGCCGGAGGTGGTGGTGGCCGTCGGAGGTGGAAGCATCCTCGACGCGGGCAAGATCGCCGCGCTCGCGCTGGCCCGGGGTCATCTCCTCGACTACGCCATCGGGCACGCGCGGCTGTCCGCGCTCACCGTCCTGCCCGACGCACTCCCGCCCGTCGACCTCGTGGCCGTGCCGACGACGCTGGGGACCTCGTCGGAGACGAACGGCGTCGGAATCCTCACGAACGAACGGGGCTCTCGACTGATCGTCGGCCGCGCCCTCCGCCCCCGCCACGCCCTGGTCGACCCGTGGAACTTCTCCACCCTCAGCCCGGGTGCGGTGCGCGAGGGAGCGCTGGAGGCGTTCCTGCGCATCGCGGGTGCGGCGACCAGCGTCCAACGAAGCCCGAGGGCCGACAGCGACGCCGTCGCTCTCGGAAGGGCCCTGCTCGAGACCGCGGCGCACGACGCCGGATCGCCCTCGGGGAGACAGCGCCTCGCGCGTCTGAGCGGAGCCACGCAGCGCAGCGCGGCGCTGCGTGGAGGCGATCCCTTCAGCGCGCGGCACTGGTATCTGGCGAACGAGGTTTCCTCTCACCTGGGCGTGCGCAAGATGGTCGCGACGGCGGCGGTCATCGGCGCGGTCTGGCGCCGAATCGGAGCGGGCGACGCTCGCTGGGGTGACCGGGAGAGTCTCGCGGATTTCTGGGCGCGTGTCGCTCACGCGGTGGCCCTTCCCCTCGACCCGGCGGACGGCATCGACGCGCTGCTCGAGCGGTGGCGGATTCCGAGTCCGCCCCGGCCGGCCGCAGCGCTCCTGCACAGCATCGCCGAGGCCGCCGAGCAGTCGTGGGGCGGGCGTCGGCCGATGCTCCACGGGCTCGACGCGGGAGACCTCCGCGCTGTGCTGGGCGACGGCAGATGGAGCCTCCGAAACGCAGCGGCGAAAGCCGGACGATCGACGAAGGAAGGAGGTGAACGAGATGGAACCACGCAGTGACACGTGCATCCGATTCGAAGAGCTGGATCCCATGGAGGCCCCGAGCTGGGACAGCTTCTACAAGGGCGTCATCGGTGCTCTGATCCTCATCGGTGCGGGCGCGGCGATGGCCACGTGATCTGACTTGACGGCGGGAGAGAGCGAAGGGAGGTGAGCATGCACGCTGCGACGCCGACGCTCGAGTTCACAGAACTCGAGGCCATGGACGCGCTCAACGACGGCGATGACTTCATGCGGGGTTTCGCCGTCGGAGTGATCATCGGGATCCTCGCTCTGACGTAGGAGACGCACTCGGACGAGTGCCCAAGGAGGTGCACAGTGCAGAAGACATCGATCGAGTTCGTGGAGCTCGAGCAACTCGACACACCGATGGAGTGGTGGGAGCACGCCAGCTACATCATCGCCATCATCGGCGGGGCGGTGGCGATCGCCACCTGACAGAAGGGTGCGGGCCGCAGGCGGGGGCCCGCGCCCGCTCACACCGGGAAGGCGAAGACGAATGGCAGATCTGATCACGGAGGCGGTGGCCGCACGGCTCCGCGCGGTCGGCGCGCACGCCGTGCCGGAGGACCTGTACGCGGCTGCGGGCAGTACCTTCTACGAACGGCTCGTCGGCTCCGATCGTGCCGAGATCCGGGAGGTGCTCGCGCTCGCGCGGAAGACCGAGGGTCCGATCCTCGACCTCGCGGCGGGAAGCGGACGGCTCACGATCCCTCTGGTGCGCTCGGGCCGGCGCGTGATCGCGCTCGACCTGTCGGCCGACATGCTGGCCCTCGTGCGGCACGTCCTCCCGGGGGAATCCGCCGTGGAGTGCGTCGTGGCGGACATGCGCGACTTCACGCTCGCGCGACGCTTCCGCCTGGTCATCCTCGGTGCCACCTCTCTCACCCTGTTGAACGGGGAAGACCGCGCTGCGCTGTACGCCGCCGTTCGGCGGCACCTCGCTCCGGGCGGTCTCTTCGCATTCACGCTGGCGGGGGCCATCGCGGAAGCGGAACTGCGCGTGACGAGGACCGAGAAGATCTGGGTTCCGGGGCCGGATGGCGCGGAGAGGTATCTGTTCAGCCAGCAGATCGAGGACGACGGCTCCGCCCGACTCGTGAACTGGCTGCGCGCGGACGATCTGGTACCGGGGGGAAGGGTGACGGTGTTCACGAGCCGCCTGCAGGTTCTCGGCCTGGATGAGATCTGCCGTGAGATCGCGGACGCCGGGTTCGAGGAACCGAACGTTTCTCCCGTACGGTCTCCGCAGGGTGCGGAGATCGTGATGGTGACGACGTCCGCGGTTTCCTCCACGACGATCGCGGCTGACGATGCCGTCGCCTGAGCCGCCCCACCGGCAGCGCTTTCGCGGGACCGCCCCGCTGGGTGCCGAGGACCGTCCCGTGCGCTCCGCAGACGTCTCCTTCGAACGTGTCGGGGAGGACGCGGTGTGGGTCGCGTCCGTGCACGGCGTACCGACGTCGCGGGTCTCGCGCTCCGTCGTCGATCTGCTGGAGGCGATGGACGGCGAGACACCGCTCCACGTCCTCCGCACCCGCTTCGCACCGTCCGAGTCCTCGGAGAGCTTCCTTCGACTCGTCGAGCGCTTCCGAGCAAGCGGATTGCTGGAGGGCGCAGGAAGAATCCCGCCGGGGCGGCTGTCGTATCGTGCCCCGCTCACCCTGCAGGTCGCGACCCTGCGTGCGCCCGAGCTCTTCCGACGGTTGCACCGTCTGCTCCCGTCGCTTCCCAAGAGGGTGATGCTGATCCCCGTCGTCATGGCCGGGCTCGGGGCTGTTGCCGCCCTTCTTCAGGCGGCGGATGTCGTCCGGGTCGTCGTGACACCGGTGCCGCTGGCCGCCCTCCTCGGCACCGTCATCGTGCTCGGGCTGCTCACCCTGCTCCACGAGACGGCCCACGGCCTCACACTCACCGGCTTCGGCGGCACGCCCCGTCGGGCCGGTTTCATGATCTTCTATCTCGCTCCCGCGTTCTTCGTCGATGTGACGGACGGCTGGCGTCTCCGCGACCGTGGGCAACGCGTGTCGGTCGCCCTCGCCGGACCAGCCGTGCACGTGGTGGCCGCCGGAGTCGCTCTGGTCGCCGCTCTCGCGCTCCCGCCGTCCGAGCTTCGTCAGGCCGTGCTGCTGGCGGGTGTCTCGTGCGTCCTCATCGTCCTGATCAATCTCATCCCCTTCGTGCGCTTCGACGGATACATCGCGCTCATGAGTGCTCTCGACGAGCCGAATCTGCGCGAACGCACGATCCGCGATGCCTCGGACCGCCTGGTCCGGCTCCTCTTCGGGGGTGCGCGGTCGGAGAAGCGAGTGCCGCGGTGGTGGAGCGTGCCGTTCGGTCTGGCGAGCCTGTTCACGCCGTGCGTGTTGGTGTTCCTCGCTGTTGCACGGGTGGCGAAGGCGGGTACCGCGGGCGGCCCGGTGCTCTCCGTCCTCACGCTCGCTCTGGAGGTCATCGTGGCGATCACCGGGCTGACGGTCGTGCTTCGGGCGCTCGTGCGCGTGCTCCGGGCCGGAGTGTCCCGAGTCCGATTCGCGACCGTGCTCGCCGTGATGACCGGCGCTGTCGTCATCGCCGGTGCCCTGATCCCCGTGCCACGCACGGTCACGCTCGGCTTCTGGACGCATGACGGCCGGATGTCGCTCGTGCAGGCCGGAGGAGGACGCGCTTCCGGAATCCCCGACGGCACCCGCGTCGACCTGATGACCAGCGGGATCCTCGGGAGCGCGGTGATCGGCACCGGGACGGTCGTGCATCGGTCCCCGACCCCGGTGACGGTGCCGTTGGACGCGCTGGTCCCGGTGTCCGCCCCCGACGTCTCCGTCGCCGCGGTGAGTATCGGCGTCGTCGAGTTATCCCCAGACCACCCAGCCCCGCCGGGCACCGGGCAGGCGCGTGCTCATCTGGGGACGACCGATCTGTGGCACGCGCTCTGGACGGCGGGAGTGACCGAGCCGTTGTCGACTCTCATGGACGAAAGGTAGGAGAAGGATGAACAGGAAGGATCGGGCGATCGAGGTCCGAGGGCTCACCAAGAGGTATGGCCATCGGGCGGCGGTCGATGGGCTCTCATTCGGGGTGCCGCGCGGGTCGATCGTCGGGCTGCTCGGCCCGAACGGGGCGGGTAAGTCGACCACCCTCCGAGCGATCGTCGGGCTGCTGCGACCGACGGAGGGGGAGTGCCTCATCGACGGCCGCCCGTTCGCGTCGCTGGAGAACCCCGCGACGCACGTCGGAGTCCACATGGACGGGTTCGGGTTCGAGGTGGGCATCACGGGGCGACGGCATCTGGAGATCGCCCGGCTGGCGGCGGGGGCTCCGTCGCAGCGCGTGGATGAGGTGCTGGACGAGGTGGGACTCGCGCCCGACGCCCGCCGCCGCGTCAAGACCTACTCGACGGGGATGGCGCAGCGACTGGGCTTGGCGACCGCGCTCGTCGGCTCGCCGCGGACACTGATCCTGGATGAGCCGGCGAACGGGCTGGATCCGGACGGCATTCGTTGGCTTCGCGGCTTTTTACGGAGCTTCGCCGACCGTGCCGGCACGGTGCTGATCGCGAGCCATCAGCTTCCCGAGCTCGAACAGGTGGTCGATGAGGTGGTCGTGCTCAAGCGTCGCGCCCTGTTCGCGGGGCCGCTGCGGGATCTCGTCACGAGCGACGCCGAGTCGCTGGAGAGCAGGTACTTCGAATTGATCGAGGGGGTGTCGGCGTGACGTCGGTGATTCGCAGCGAGCTGCTGCGTTCGGTGAGCGGCTTCTCCGTGCTCGCGATCTTCCTGGTCGCCGTCCTGCTGCCGGTGTACGTTCTCTGCTCGGATGGCTCGCACTTCGACCTCGCGGGCCTCGAGCCCGCCGCCGCGACACTCCAGGTTCTGCAGCCCCTCGCCTGGACGGCCCTCTCGGCCGCGTTCGTGGGCGCCTACACCGTCACCCGCGAGTACTACTACGGCTCGATGGACCGGACCCTCGTCGCCGTGGGGTTCCGGCGCGCCTTCGCGGGCAAGCTCGTGGCGGGGGCGCTGGTCGCCGTCGGCACCTCTCTCGTCATCTGCGTGCTCTGGACGGCGGCCGCCGCGATCCTCCTGACACGGGAGGGGCAGTCCTTCGTCCTCGGCGACGACGCCTGGGGAATGTACGGAGGCGCGCTCGTCGGCGCCGTCCTCGGCGCTCTCCTCGGAGGTGCGATCGGCTGGATCACCCGGAACTACTACGTGACGGCGGCGATCCTCCTCGCCTATCCGCTGGCCGTGGAGTTCGCGCTGCTGCGGACGGCGCCGGAGGTCGCGAGGTACTCGCCCGGCATGGTCCTCGCCGCGATCGGAGCCCCCGCGTATCAGGGGCGGTTGCTCGACCTCCTTCCGGCGCTGGGCGTCGCGCTCGTGTGGACGGGCGGTCTGGTCGGGATCGCGTGGGCGCGAGGACGCCGGGCCGTCGCGTGATCGGTCGGGCTCTGCGTGCGCAGGCGCGCGACGTCGGCGGCGACCTCGTGCTGCTCGGTGCGGCGGTGGCGGCGCTCGTGATCTCGCTCCCGCTCGCGGCGAGCATTCCCTCAGAGCTCGCGGATGCCCCTGCCGGTGTCCGTGACACCCTCACCGCGCCGCTCCACACCGTCCTGGCGACCTCCGCGGCCGTTCTCGCGGCGGTCTACGGCTCGTTCCGGTACACGGTCGATCGGCGCGACGGCGTCATCGCGCAGCGTCTGATGCTGTTGCCGCGGTGGGCGGTCCTTCTGGTCCGGCTGCCGACGTCGGCGATCGGGGGAGCGGCCGTCGCGCTCGTCGCACTCCTCGGCGGCCACGTCGTGCTGTGGGCCACGATGGGCGGCATTCCCCTGGACGCAGCGGCGGTGGGCGCCACTCTCGCGCTCGGTGCCGTCGCCGGCCTGTGGGGAGTGGGGATCGGGATGATCGTCCAGGCCCACCTCGTCGCGCTCTTCGTCACGTCCCTGTCGCTCGGGGTCGCGACGCTCGTCGCGCTGTTCTGGAGCGCCGGGGCCGCGAGTCTTCCGCTGCTCGCGTTCCTCCAGACCCTCGGGTTCGACGTGACCGCCGTCGGGCTCTCCACGGGCGATCAGCTGTACGGCCTTCTCCCGGCCGGGCTGACGGCGGCCTGGGTGCTCGCGGCCGTCGGCGGGGGGAGCCTCGCGTTCCTGAGCCGCGACGTCACGTGACCGCCTCTGACCCCGGCCGCGGTCAGGTCGGCGACGTAGGATTCCGGGGTGGCAACCCCCAAGATCGTCCTCTTCTACGCCTTCACCCCGCTCGCCGATCCCGAGGCGATACGGGTGTGGCAGCGCGACCTCGGCGAGGCGCTGGGACTGCGGGGACGACTGCTGATCTCGAAGGACGGCATCAACGGCACCCTCGGTGGCGACCTCCCCGCACTCAAGAAGTGGGCGCGCTCGTTCCGGTCGTACGCGCCGTTCCGCGACGTCGACCTCAAGTGGAGCGAGGGCACAGGGCTGGACGAGCACGGCCGCAGCCTCGACTTCCCGAAGCTGAGCGTGAAGGTGCGCGACGAGATCGTGTCGTTCGGGGCGCCCGGCGAGTTGCGCGTGGACGAGCACGGCGTCGTCGGCGGCGGAGCGCGACTCACCCCGGAACAGCTGCACGAGCTCGTGGCCGAGCGCGGCGAGGAGGTCGTGTTCTTCGACGGTCGCAACGCGCTCGAGGCGCAGATCGGGCGCTTCCGCGGCGCGGTCGTGCCCGCCACCGAGACCACGCGCGACTTCGTGGACCTGCTCGACTCCGGGGTCTACGACGACCTGAAGGGCAAGCCCGTCGTGACGTACTGCACGGGTGGCATCCGCTGCGAGGTGCTGTCGAGCCTGATGACGGCCCGCGGGTTCGGCGAGGTGTACCAGCTCGAGGGCGGCATCGTGCGCTACGGCGAGAAGTTCGGCGACGACGGACTGTGGGACGGCTCGCTGTACGTGTTCGACGGCCGGGGTTCCGTCGACTTCAGCGATCACGCCCGGGTGATCGGTCGCTGCGCGGGCTGCGGCGCCGCGACCAAGCGCACCGCGAACTGCCCCGACCTCTCGTGCCGTGCGCAGTTCGTCGTGTGCGACGACTGCGACACCGTGCGCTGTGCCGCGCACCCCGCCGAGGCCGCCGCGTCCTGATCACCCGCGGGGCGCTCAGGCCAGCAGCGCCGCATCCGCTCCGCGCGGGGCGTACAGCGACCGCGGCAGCAGTCGCGCGCGCACCCGGGTCGGGCCGTCGACGCTGTGCTGCAGGCTCGACAGCACCGCACGCAGGGGTTCCGCGAGATCGTCGGTCCCCTGTGCGCCGGGGCGGGCGTAGTTGGCGCGCTCGACCGCGGTGGTGAGGCGCTGCAGGGCTGTGGCGTCCGCGCCACGGTCGCGCGCGAGGGC
>NZ_SSDM01000361.1:0-6082 GCF_004794375.1 Microbacterium sp. K35
CCCCGACGCGGCGGCGGCGGTGGCGTCGGGGCGACTCCTGCGCGCCCTGGAGCCGAACGCGTCGGGCGACGACGTCCGCGAGGCCGTGGCGGGGGAGGTGCCGACACTCGCGCCCGCCGCGCCGCGCCGCGCGGATGAGCTCTCCGCGCGGCGGGCTCGACGCGAGGCCGAACGGCGCGTGACCGCGGCGGAGAAGGAGCTCGCGGCGGCGGAGCGTGCAGTGGCGAAACAGGACGATGTGCTGCGGACGCTTCGCGCGCGCGCCGAGGAGCTCGACGACGACATCGCCGACCTCGAGGCGCAGCTCGCACAGCTGCGCACAGAGGCCGAGCGCATCGCGGGAGAGCTGCCGGGGGCGACCGAGCGTCAGGAGGAGGCCGTGGCGTCGCGCGACGAGGCGGCGCGGGATCGCGAGGCGGCGCAGCGGGCACTCGATGCGCTCTGAGCCCGGTCTGCGCGGCACGTGTGCGACGATGGCTGGCATACGGAGAGGCGAGGGGGCACCGTGAAGCGGAGCACGAGGGTCGGCGCTGTGGGCGTGGCCGCGGTGGTCATGGCCACCGTGTTGTCCGGA
The DNA here is from genome assembly GCF_004794375.1 of Microbacterium sp. K35. Classification (NCBI taxonomy): domain Bacteria; kingdom Bacillati; phylum Actinomycetota; class Actinomycetes; order Micrococcales; family Microbacteriaceae; genus Microbacterium; species Microbacterium sp. K35. The sequence continues at coordinate 575 of NZ_SSDM01000361.1, forward strand.
TGCATGGGCGGGGCGGACTTCGCCGTGCTCGAGAAGGAGCCTCAGGCGGCTGACGCCCTGCCGGATGCCGCGGTCGACGACAACGACGGCGTCGTCGCGCCGGACACCGCCCGGTTCGTGGGGAAGGACGGCGACGTGTCGCTGTGGCTCGCACGACCCGCGTCCGGCAGCGGGATCTGCGTGGTCGCGTATGAGAGCGATGACGCGTACGCCACGGGCTGTGCCGACAACGGGACCTGGGTGCGCCTCAGCGGCGAGCTGGGCACGTACGAGGTCGCGTCGGACGGCTCGCCCGCCCCCGAGGGGACCGAGCGGCTGTTCGACAACGTGTTCGTGCCGGCGGGGTGAGGGCGAGCGTCTGCGTCCGGGGCAGCGCCAGGGTCAGGCCGTGATCGGGCAGAGAGGTGTCGGGGGCGACGCCTCGGTGAGCCCCATCAGTACCCGCAGTGCGGAGCGGGCGCGCAGCTAGACGAGCAGAGCCCACACCGCGACCGCGATCGCGACGACGGACGCCACCGAGCGCACGCCGTTCAGCGCGTTCCATCGGCGTTCGAACGCGGCGCGTGTGGTCGCGGCAGAAGTCGTCGAGCTGTCCAACGCGTTGTTCAGCGGGACGTTGCCGGCCACGGTGACGACGACAGCGCCGAGGAAGAACACGACCCCGCCGGCGGCGAGCAGCCACCCGCGCGCAGAGTCCAGCGCGAGCACGCCCGCCCACACCAGGAACACCGGGGGCAGGAAGATCGGCAGGAGGAACAGCGGATTCACCACCGCGCGGTTGATGGCGCGCGTCGAGGTGACGAAGGTCGGGTCGTCCGTGCGCCCGAGGCCCGGCATGACCCCGGTCGAGAAGGACCAGAACGTGCCGCCTCCGAGCGCGAGAAGGACGAGGCCGACGGCGGCGAGTGCGTCTGTGAGCTCCACGTCGGGCACTCTACGACATCGTCGCGTCGCCGCGGATGCGCGGCCCTCCTAGGCTGACCGACATGAGCGAAGACCTCGGCCGCACCGTCATCGCGGATCTGTGCCGCCTTCCCAACCCCGAGGCGATCGACCGCACGGCGTTCGTCGAGCTCGGCGGCGTCGAGCAGTTCGTCTCGATCCGCGGCCGCAGCAGGGCGAACCCGGTGCTCGTCGTGTGCCACGGCGGTCCGGCGCTCCCGTCGTTGCCGTCGTCGTGGATCTGGCAGCGCGGGGTCGAGGAGTACTTCACCGTCGTCAACTACGACCAGCGCGCCAGTGGCAAGTCCGCGGCGACCGTGTCCGACGGGCTGGATCTCCGTGTCGAGAGGTATGTCGACGATCTCGTGGAGCTGATCGCGTGGGTGCAGGCCGAGCTCGGCGTCCGGAAGGTTGGGGTGCTCGGCCACAGCTGGGGGACGATCATCGGCCTCACTGTGGCCAGGCAGCGACCCGACCTGCTGTGGGCGTACATCGGCGTCGGCCAGGTGATCTGCGGTCCCGAGAACGAGGTCGAGAGCTTCGGTCACGCGATGCGGAGTGCCGTCGCGGATGGGAATGAGCGGGCGGTCGCGGAGCTGCAGTCGCTCGGGGAGTATCCCGGCGCGGAGCCGTTGACCGTCGAACGCATCGTGACCTGCCGGAGGTGGGCCCAGCACTACGGGGGGCTGTCCGCGTATCGGTCCGACTTCGCGTACTTCACGGAGTCGCAGGAGCTGTCTCCGTATTACACCGATGCCGACCTGGGGTTGATCGGCGTCGGGCAGCAGGTGACCATGACCGCGGTGCTCCCGGCCCTGCTCGGCTTCGACGCCCGCGATCAGACGGCGTTCGAGGTGCCGATGCTGCAGTTCCTCGGACGCCACGACTGGACGACGCCCACGGGCCCCGTCGTGCGCTGGCTCGAGCACGTGACGGCACCGTCGACGCACGTCGTCTGGTTCGAGAACTCGGCGCATCTGTGCATGCTCGAGGAGCCGGGCAAGTTCCTCGTGAGTCTCGTCACCCGCGCGCTGCCCCATGCGGTCGACGCGATGCCGGTGGGCGGGCAAAGCAAAACCCCCGCCATGTAGAAGCTAGGCGAGGGTTTCTGGGCTGATTGTAATGATCAGCCTTGTGGCTCCGACCGGCATCGATCCGGTGACCTTTCGATTTTCAGTCGAACGCTCTACCAACTGAGCTACAGAGCCGCGCGGCGATGGTGCTGCCGCGTCCTAGACGAAGAGCCCTCTCCGAAGAAAGAGCTCGTCGCACGGAGCGACCCTGACGGGACTTGAACCCGCGACCTCCGCCGTGACAGGGCGGCACGCTAACCAACTGCGCTACAGGGCCATACTGGTGTTTTCAATTGTATCGGATGGAGTGACCCCAACGGGATTCGAACCCGTGCTACCGCCGTGAAAGGGCGGCGTCCTAGGCCGCTAAACGATGGGGCCGAGTCAGTCCCGGGAGGACTTCCTTGCCGACGCTCAAGCATAAGGGATGACGCGAGCAAATCGCGAATCGAGGGCGATGCGTCTTCCCCCGGGCGTGTTTCGGGAGGACCATGGAGGTCACGATGGTGCTGCGGGGGCCGTGCCATTTCGCTGGTGCGGATGTGAATGTTGTTGTTAGTGTGACATCTGTGAAACCGGCGGAAGGGGCCGCGTGAACGACAAGAATCCGGTGGATGCTGCCTCCGCCGCCTCCGCGGAGTGCGGCTGCGCGCCCAGCCCGGCCGAGAGCCATGCGTTCTGGAAGGCGGGCATCAGCCGTCGCGGGGCCATCGGCCTCGGCGCCCTCAGCGTGGTCGCCCTCAGCGCCTTCGGCATCTCGTCGGGCGTCTCCGCCGCCTATGCCGCGTCGTACCCGAGCTGGGACGACGTGCAGCGCGCCAAGCAGAACGAAGCCGCCAAGGCCGCCGAGGTCTCGCGGATCGAAGGCCTCATCCAGTCGCTGACGCAGAAGGTCGCCGAGACCCAGGCCGCCGCCGAGGCCGCGTCGAACGAGTTCTACAACGCCCAGCAGGCCTACTTCGCCGCGATCGCCGAAGCCGACGCGCTGCAGGAGAAGGCCGACGCCCAGGCCGCCGCGGCCGACGAGTCCGCCCGCAAGGCCGGGCAGGTCGCTGCGCAGCTGTATCGCAACGGCGGCGACAACACCTCGCTCGAGCTGTTCTTCGCCGGATCGGCCAGCAACGCCGATGAGCTCCTTGCGCGACTGGGCTCGATGGACAAGCTGCTCGAGTACAACCGCTCGGTGTACGACGACGCCGTCGCCGCCCGCAACGCCGCGCAGTCGCTCAGCGATCAGGCCGTCGTCGCGCGGGACGAGCGCGACCGGCTGCAGAAGATCGCCGAGGAGAAGATGGTCGCCGCGCAGCAGGCGGCCGATGCGGCGCAGGCCGCCCTCGACGAGCAGTCCGCGAACCTGGCGACCATGCAGGCGCAGCTTGCCGCGCTCAAGGACACCACCGCCACCACCGTCGCGCAGTACCAGGCCGGCGTCGAGGCCGCCCGCAAGGAGGCCGAGCGCCGTGCCGCCGAGGAGGCCGCCGCGAACGCGGGGGGCAACAGCGGTGGAGGAGGAACCCCGGGCTCCGGGGGATGGGTCCGTCCGCACGGCGGCTACCGCAGCTCCGGCTACGGTCCCCGTTCGCAGCAGTGCAACTCCCGCGGCTGCTCGTCCAGCTGGCACTACGGGGTCGACCTCGCGAACGGCTGCGGGGCGGCGATCTACGCGGCGCACTCGGGCACCGTCGACGCGGCCTTCTACAACGGCGGGTACGGCAACTACGTGCGCATCCAGCACGGCGGCGGTGTCGCCACGGGCTACGCGCACATCAAGCCGGGTGGTTTCGCGGTCCGCAACGGCCAGTGGGTCGAGGCCGGACAGGTCATCGCCTACGCCGGCAACACAGGCGGCTCGTTCGGCTGCCACCTGCACTTCGAGGTGTACATCAACGGCCGCTACACGAACCCCATCAACTTCATGGCCGACCGGGGCATCTCCGTCTGAGATCGGTCGCGCAGCAGAAGACCCCCGGAGCGCCGTGCTCCGGGGGTCTTCTGCATCAGCTCAGTGGCCCTGCTCGCCGAACCGGGCGATCGCCTCGTCGAGGATGCGCTGCGCCTCGGCGGCGTTCCCCCACTCGTCGACCTTGACCCACTTGTTGGGCTCCAGGTCCTTGTAGTGCTCGAAGAAGTGGGCGATCTCCTTCTTCGTGTACTCGGCGATGTCGTCGATGTCCTGGATGTGGGCCCAGCGCGGGTCCTTCGACAGGACCGCGACCAGCTTGTCGTCGCCGCCGGCCTCGTCGCTCATCTTGAGCACCGCGACGGGGCGGACCTCGACGACGACACCGGGGTAGATCGCGTGGTCGAGCAGCACCAGCACGTCGAGCGGATCGCCGTCTTCGCCGAGCGTGTTGTCGAAGTAGCCGTAGTCGGCCGGGTAGCCGAAGGTCGTGTACAGCACGCGGTCGAGGTGCACGCGCCCCGTCTCGTGGTCGACCTCGTACTTCACGCGGCTGCCGCGCGGGATCTCGATGACGGCGTCGTGTGCGCCCATGCGTGTGCTCCTCAGAAAGTTCGGTTGGATGCCGCCGACCAGCCTACTCGCGGGCCGGCGGCTCGACGTCCGTGCGGTCACCGCGTGCGCGCCGGTTCAGCAGGCGCGCGAGCGGCCCGTTCAGCAGCAGGAGCAGGAGCGCGGCGTAGCCGTTCGGCGCGGCGAGCGCGGCGATGACCAGGGCGATCGCGAACAGGATGATCGCGGCGAGGTCGCCGACGATGCCCGCGCGGAGCACCGACGCGGACGCCGTGGTGAGCTGCGGGTGGCGCAGCAGGTAGAGCCAGCCGCCGAGGGTCGTGACCTGCGTGCCGATCAGTGTCCCGATGTACACGACCGCCTGCAGCGGATCGGAGTCGAGCTGGCCGAGCATCGCCGTCGGCACCGGCAGCCACACGATCGTGGCCATCCAGCCCACGTTGATCCACAGCAGCGCCGGGGTGATCCGCTCGACGTCGCGGTACTGGCTGTGATGCCCCATCCAGAACACCGCGATGAGGAGGAAGCTCAGCGCGAAGCTCAGCAGCTGGCCGGAGTGCTCCGTGAAGAACTCGGCCGTGCTCCGATTCCCCGCCGCCGTGTCGGAGACGGCTTCCAGCAGCGGGAGGATGAGCAGCGTCATGGCGATCGCGACGACCGCGTCGACGAAGGCCGTGAACCGCTCGGTCCGATACAGGTACGGCCTCGCGTTCTCGGTCACCGCGCCAGAATATCGGCGAGGGTGGGCGGGAGCCAGGGGGTCGCGAGGCGCTGGCGGTGCCCTAGCGTGGAGTGATGCCGTCGCTCGATCCCGCCGTCGCCGAGATCCGCCTCGCCGTGCGCACCGCGCTCGCCGACCTCCCCGAAGGGAGCACCGTGATCGTCGCGCTGTCGGGCGGTGCCGACTCCCTCGCGCTCGCCGCCGCCACCGCGTTCGAGGCCGCCAAGCGAGGTCTCCGCGTCGCCGCCGTCACGGTCGACCACGGGCTGCAGGACGACTCCGCCGCGGTGGCCGAGCGG
>NZ_SSDM01000362.1:0-4914 GCF_004794375.1 Microbacterium sp. K35
CACACCTGGCGGCCGGCCGACCTCGCCACGTCGCGCCCGCACGCCCGTGCATCGCCCGATGCCGTCCCCTCGCCCGCCCAGCCCACGCATTTCCCGCGCCGCCGCATCGCGCGCACACGCCGTTGCAACGCCCCACGCATCCACGCGTGTCGAGCCTCACCGCCGGTGCGTGCGGACGCCGCGCGGAGGAATCGAAAGAGCCGTCAGGAGGCGTCGGCGATGCGCGGATCCCACCGGCGATGGCGCTGCTGTTCGTCGAGCAGCCCCCACACCGCCGGCGTAAGCTCCGGGTACTCCAGCGCGATCTGTCGCAGCACCCGGTAGTGACGCGCGGCGTTGGGTCGCACACCGTCGTTCGCGGCGATGTTGTCAGCGCGGAGCAGGTACACCACGAGCTCGTCGACGCTCGGCAGCTCCTCCATGAACTCCCACGGGTCTTCCCCGCCCAGCAGCCGCTCCTGGATCAGCACGGCGAGTTCGTCGGCCGCTTCGGCGCGCAGCACTTCCAGGCTGGCGCGGCGTGGGACGGACTCGGTCATCCGTCCAGCCTACGCGCGTGCCGGACGCCGTCGGCGCTCGACCTTCGCGTCCTCGGTCATGTCCTCGAGCTCCCGACCCTTCGTCTCGGGCACCTTGAAGAACACGAAGAAGAACGACAACAGTGCGAAGAATGCGTAGAACCCGTACGCGAAGGTGAGTCCGATCTCCGCGAACGCCGGGAACGTCGTGGAGATGAAGAAGTTCGCGACCCACTGCGCGGCGGCCGCGACCGCCAGGGCGCCCGCGCGGATCGAGTTCGGGAAGATCTCGCCGAGGAGCACCCAGACGAGCGGTCCCCAGCTGGCGCCGAAGAACACCACGAATCCGTTGGCGCAGACGAGGGCGACGGTGGCCCAGGGGTCGGGCAGCGTCGCGGTGCCCTGCGCATCCAGCGTGCCGAAGGAGAACGCGAGCGCCATCAATCCGAGGGTGACGGTCATGCCGACCGAACCGACGAGCAGCATGATCCGCCGGCCCACCTTGTCGACCAGGAGGATCGCCACGATCGTCACCACGATGTTCGTCACGGAGGTGATCACCGAGGTCAGCAGCGCGCTGGACTCGTCGAACCCGACCGACTGCCAGAGCGTCGTGGAGTAGTAGAAGATGACATTGATGCCGACGAACTGCTGGAACACCGACAGCAGGATGCCGATCCAGACGATCGGCTTGAGCCCGAGGCGATTCCCTCGCAGGTCACGCAGCGACTCGGCGCGCTCGGTGTCGATCGTCCCGGTGATCTCCTTGATCTTCGCCTCGGTGTCGATCGTGCCCGTGACGGTCTGGAGCACTTCTGCGGCGCGTTTCGTCTCGCCCTTGCGCACCAGGTAACGCGGCGACTCCGGCAGCCGGAGCGAGACGAGCCCGTAGACGAGCGCGGGGATGGCCGCGACCATGAACATCCAGCGCCAGGCGGTGAGCCCCCACAGCGGCTGATCCGCTTCGCCGGCGATTCCCGCGAGCAGCGCGTCGGAGAGGAGGGCGGCGAAGATACCCGTGACGATCGCGAGCTGCTGCAGCGAGCCGAGTCTTCCGCGGATGGCGGCCGGCGACACCTCGGCGATGTACGCCGGAGCGATGACCGAGGCTGCCCCCACGCCCAGTCCGCCGATCACGCGCCAGATGATGAGGTCGACCACGCTGAAGGCCAGACCGGAGCCGATCGCGGAGACGAAGAACATGGCGGCTGCGACGACCATGACCGGGATGCGCCCGAACTTGTTCGAGATCGGGCCGGCGAACCAGGCGCCGACCGCGCAACCGATCAGCGCGGACGACACGGCGAAGCCCTTGAGGCCGGTACCGAGGTCGAACCCGGACACGTCGCCCGCGAGAGCGTCGACGGCACCGTTGATCACCGCGGTGTCGAAGCCGAAGAGGAAGCCACCCAATGCCGCGGCGATACTGACCGCGATCACACGGCGCTTGATGCTCGCCGCGTCAGCTGCTCTGCTCATGACCTACCCCCGCATCGTCAAGATGACGCGAGTCTAGGCCCTCCCTGACACCGTGCGGGGTCAGCGCGCGGAGCCGTACCCTTCTTCGCCCAGCTCCTCCAGGATGCGGTTGAGGTCCTGGATCGACGCGAAATCGATCGTGACCTGGCCCTTTCGCGTCCCGAGCGAGATCTTCACCCGCGTGTTCAGGCGATCGCCGAGCTTGCCCGCCACCTCGTCCAGATAGGCCCGTCGTGCTCCCGGCGTGGCCTTCGGGGTCTTCCCCGCGCTCGGCTGCGCCTTGGCGGCGACCTCCGTCGCGCGCACCGACAGGTCTTCGTTCACGACCTTGTCGGCAAGGCGCTGCATCGCCTCCGGGGTGTCAAGGCTCAGGATCGCGCGGGCGTGACCGGCCGACAGCACTCCTGCTGCGACGCGCTGCTGCACGGGGACGGGCAGTTTGAGCAGGCGGATGGTGTTGCTGATCTGCGGACGAGACCGGCCGATGCGGGTTGCGAGCTCTTCCTGGGTGATGCCGAAATCCTCGAGCAGCTGCTGGTAGGCCGATGCCTCTTCCAGCGGGTTCAGCTCGGAGCGGTGCAGGTTCTCGAGGAGCGCATCGCGCAGGAGGTCCTCGTCGGCGGTGTCGCGCACAATGGCCGGGATCGCGTCGAGCCCGGCTTCGCGTGCGGCCCGCGTCCGACGCTCCCCCATGATGAGTTCGTAGTCGCCGTCGCCGTTCTTGCGCACGACCACCGGCTGGAGCACCCCGAACTCCCGCACGCTGTGCACGAGTTCGGCCAGGTCCTCCGGGTCGAAGTGCGTCCGCGGCTGACGCGGGTTCGGCACGATCGCGTGCGGGTCGACCTGCACCAGGTGGATGCCGGGGACCGCCTCGAGGGCAGCTTCCGCAACCGCGGCTGCGCCGGAGTCGGTCGTACCCGGGCGCAGGCTCGCGCCGGGGAAGAACACGTCGACGGGTCGCTCCGCCTGATCCGCGGTCGGAATGAGGGCACCGATGCCCCGGCCGAGTCCAGTGCGCTTCGCCATTACTTCTCCTTGCTCTGCGTCACACGCGACGCGATCTCGACAGCGGCCTCGCGGTAGGCGATCGCGCCGGCGGACTGCCCGTCGTACGCGATGACCGTCTGGCCGAAACTGGGGGCCTCGGACACGCGGACCGACCGAGGGATGACGGTGTTCAGCACCTGGGTGGGGAAATGCGTCCGAACCTCTTCCGCAACCTGCTGCGCCAGCCGGGTACGGCCATCGAACATCGTCAGCAGGATGGTGGAGAGGTGCAGGGACGGGTTGAGGTGCTTCTGGATCATCTGGATGCTTCCCAGAAGCTGGCTCAGACCCTCCAGCGCGTAGTACTCGCACTGGATGGGGATGAAGACCTCGGAGGCTGCGGTGAAGGCGTTGATCGTCAGAAGCCCGAGCGACGGCGGGCAATCGATGATCACGAAGTCCACCGGGTGGTCGACGAGGTAGTCCTGCAGAGCGCGTCGGAGCCGATGTTCCCGCGCGACCTGTGCCACCAGCTCGATCTCGGCGCCCGCCAGGTGGATGGTGCTCGGAGCACAGAACAGTCGTGGGTTCTCCGGGCTGGGCTGCACGATCTCCGCGAGCGGGAACTCATCGATCAGCACGTCGTACACGCTCGGCGTGTCCGCGTTGTGCGGAACCCCGAGTGCCGTGGACGCATTCCCCTGGGGGTCGAGGTCGATCACGAGAACCGAGGCACCGAGTCCGGCCAGCGCGGAGGCGATGTTCACCGCACTCGTGGTCTTGCCGACGCCGCCCTTCTGGTTCGACACGGTGAGCACCCGAGTCTCCCCCGTGAACTCCACCTCGACGGCTTCCAGTGCCCTGCGGCGCGCGGAAAGGTCGGCGAGTTCACGCGCGAGGGGCGTATCCATCCCGAACGAGTCGTTCGCCGGTGTCTTTTCGGACTGTTTCACGTGAAACATCCACTCCTTTCGGGGCCGCATCCCACTCTAATCGCAGGGACGGACCTCGAACCGCGCACGCCCGCCAGCATCGACGCTGAGCGCACTTCCGTCCGCGGCTCGTACCGGACCACGACCGGCAGCCCCATGGATTCCGGGACTTCCTCGTCGCAGCGAGCGAGTGCCGCGCGCTCACGGTGCCGCATCGATGACCGCAATCGGTCGTCTGAAACAGCTGCCGGGCCTCCTCGCTCGCGCCGGAGATCCCCGACCAGGCGCATCCAGGATCACGTCTACATGAACCGCCGCGTGAGCTGCCCCCTCAGCACCTCCTCCCCCACCCGCGACGGTTCTTGAAGAAGCCCCGACCTGCCCCCCGGCGAACGCCGCCCCGCATGAGCGCCTTTCACCGTTTCACGTGAAACACTGCGCCTGTTCCGCGGCGTGTTCGGTCCGTCAGCGACCGCGTCGTCTCGCCCTTCATGGCCCCGACCTCGCGGCTCACCCAGCCCTCCCCGCGATCCAGCACACGCGGTCCCGTCTCCGTCCGGGCTTGCCCCCATCGGGCCAACACCGCATGTCCGCGCATTTCCCTGGTGCGGTCCGTCGTCCACTGCGTCTCGTGAGCCGACGGACCTCCGTGTTGTCGGGGCCCGCATGCCTCCACCCTCGGCGCCCGCTCTTCCCCACCCCGCTTCGTCCCCACCCCGCTTCTTCCCCAGGCTCGCTTCTTACCCAACGGCCGCTTCTTACCCAACGGCCGCTTCTTACCCAACGGCCGCTTCTTCCCTACGCCCGCCTCCTCCCTACGCCCGCCTCCTCCCTACGCGCGCTTCTTCCCTACGCCCGCCCTCCTCCCTACGCCCGCCTCCTCCCTACGCACGCTTCTTCCCCAGGCTCGCTTCTTCCCTGCGGCCGCTTCGTCCCTGCGGCCGCTTCTCCCCCACGCCCGCTTCTCCCCCACGCCCGCTTCTCCCCCACGCCCG
>NZ_SSDM01000363.1:0-26235 GCF_004794375.1 Microbacterium sp. K35
GCTCTTCCGATCTAGTCGGCCGCGCTCAGCGGGCGCGCCGCGAGGGCCGCCATGGCCACCGCGACCGACTCGGCGGCGTAGCCGCTGACGATGCCGCCGCGCACCTCCAGGTTCGCCTGATCGAGGTAGGCGCCGGTGGGTCCGTTCGGCGGGCCGGCGAAGATGACGGGGCACCCGGCGGCCATCGAGGAGTACGCCTTCGTGGCGAACGCGTACTCGTAGCCGGTGCCGGGGCGCTGCGTGGCGATGGTCGCGACGGCGCGGTGCAGATGCGGGACCAGCTCGCTGCTGGGCATGGTCTCGACGAACTCCACGGAGTCGGCGACCCCGAGCTCGCGGGCCCGCTGCTCCAGGAAGGCGCGCTCGCTGCCGTTGCCGATGAAGCGCAGGGTGTACCCGGGGGTGCTGCGGCTGAATGCGGCGAACCCGTCGACCGCGATGTCGGCGCCGTGCCAGTGCGAGTAGGTGCCGGCGTACAGGAACACGGGTTCGGTCGTCACCTCCGCCTCGGCGTCGGCCGGGGGGAGGAAGGCACCGGTGTCCGCCCCGAACCCGGTCACGACGGCCGGTCGGTCCACGCCGAGCGCGGCGATCCGATCGAGCACGCCCTGGGAGATCGTGACGATGCGCCGCGCTCCCCGCATCGCGAAACGCTCGGTCGCGCGCAGCACGAGGATCACCAGGCGCGACGAGGTCACCTGCTCCGCGGCATCGGACCAGACGTCGGCGGCGTCGTACACGTAGGGGATGCGCCGCAGCGCGCACACGAGCCGCACCACGAACCCCGTGGTGGGCGGCGGCTCCATGAAGACCACGTCGGGGCGCCGCAGGAACAGCAGTCGGAAGAACAGGGGGACGTCGAAGCTGGCGTACGGGAGGTAGCCGCGCACGTAGCCGCTGCGGTCGCGCAGCACGGGGGCCATGCGCACGTCTTCGACGGGTGCTCCCTCGTCGAGGCCGCGCGGCGGGCGCACGGTGAGCACGGTGACGCGGTGCCCGCGGGCGACCGCCTCGTCGGCGACGGCGCCGAGGAACGACGACGCCGCGGAGGGCTCGGGGCGGTAGATGCGCGAGACGATCGCGACGCGCATGCTCATGCGGAGAGGAAGTGCGTCATCAGCTGCGCGCGGGAGAAGTCGCCGTTGTGCACGCGTCGGACGAACTCCCTCCCGGTTGCGGCGATCCCGCGGTAGTGGTCCCGTCGCACGGCGATGTCGCGCAGCATGTGTTCGAGCGTGTCCGGTGTGGTCTCCGGGATCGGCAGGGTCATGCCCGCGTGCCCCTCCACCTCGCGCCGGGCCTGCTCCGTGACGTGGGCGAGCACCACCCGCCCGGCGGTCATGCTCTCGCACGCCGCGACACCGTAGTCGCCGACCCGGAACTGGTCGAGCACGACGTCGGCTGACGCGACCACGGCCGGCATCTCGTGGTTGGGGACGCGGTCCAGCTGGATGAACTCGATGAGCCCCTCGTCGTGCAGCTTCTGCGCTACGGGGACGATGAGCGGCGTGCCCTTGACGTGCGCGTTGGTGGGCGCGTGGATGACGCGGATGCGCTCGCGCTCCAGGAGCGGCTCGTCGTTGATCCACTGCTCCTGGTCGATCACCACGCCGAGGAAGTGCGCGCGGGGAAGGTCGACGAGCAGGCCGGCGGTCGAGACGAACGTGGGCACGTCGAGGTCGGCGATCGCCGCGAGGTTGTCGGCCACGGCCTTCTCCGCGAGGTCGAAGGGCACCCAGTCCTCGCTGTCGACGAACAGCGACCACGGCGTCGACTCCAGGTGGGTCGACGGCAGTCGCACGTCGGTGCCGTGGCCGACGATGCCCACGCGCACACCGCGCTCCTGCAGCAGTGCGGTCTGACGGCGCAGGTCGCCGGAGAACATCCCGCCGAGGATGGGGAAGCACGCCTCGATGAGCACGTGCGTGTAGTTCGTCGCGATCGCGTCGAGCATCGAGCGCTGCCATGCGCGGGAGTGTTCGGCGGTGCGCCAGGTCACGGTGTAGTCGGCGGGGTACTGCAGGAGGTTGTTGCCCGCGTGCACGTAGTTGACCGCGGACACCTCACCCGTCGACTCGGCCGCGCGCGACCACCGGTACCCCTGGCCGGCGTAGTTCACCGGTCCCACCAGCATCCGGATCGGACGGGAGAGGTCGGGCAGCGGCGGCGGGGGCGGGGTCACGCCCTTCGCCCGGTCGACGGTCGACGCGATCGCGTCCTGCACCGGCTTCGGGACGAGCTTCCAGGCGGCTTCAACGCGGGGATGCATCGGTGTCCTCCTCGTGCGGATCAGGGGCGGTGGCATGCAGCCAGGCTTCGTCGAGCACGGCGGCGGAGCGACGGCCGTCGTGGACGGCGCGGACGAACGTGTCGCCGGTGGCGCGGAGGGCGTCGAGGCCTTCGTGTGCGGCGAGCTCGCGCAGGACGCCCTCGATCGTGTCGGGCGTGGCCTCGACGATGGGCGGCTCCAGCCCGGTCTCCTCACGGACGGTCGCGCGCACCCGCTCGCTCAGGTGCCCGACGACGATGCAGCCGGACGCGAGTGCCTCGCACGCCGCCACGCCGTAGGAGCCGATGCGCAGCTGATCGATCACCACGTCGGCCGCGGCGAAGCGGTCGGGCATCTGCGCGGTCGGCACGCCCTGGATCAGGTCGAGCTCGATGACCCCCTCCGCCTGCAGCCGCTCGAGCGTGTCGCGGATGAGGTGCGTGCCCTTGATCACCGACACCGAGGGGGCGTGGGCGACCCGGAGACGCGCGCCGGGCGCGCGCGCCGTCCGCGGTCGCTCCCAGCGTGCGACGTCGACGGCCACCGGGAGCCACCGTGCGGTGGGGAGGTCTTCGCGCAGGTCGGGGGTGGAGACGAACACGGGGCGCCCGCTGCTCTCCAGGAATGCGATGTTGCGCGCAGCGACCACCTCGTCTCGCGCGGCGTAGATCTCGGGGTCTGCGTAGTGCGACCACGGGTGGTCGCGCATGTGCCGCGACGGCAGCCGCACGTCGGTGCCGTGGGCGAGGTAGGCCACGTCCACGCCGCGGGTGACGAGCGCTGCCGCCTGCGCGGCCACCGAGCGACCGAGGAGGCGACCGAAGGGTGGCTCCTCCGCCTCGATCAGCACGTGCGTGGCCGCGGTCGCCGCGGCGAACTGGTCACGCTGCCACGCGGTGTCGTTGTGGTAGGTCGGGATCGGCACGAGCAGGTCGGACGGGTAGTCGAAGCCGCCCGGGACCTCGATGGCCATGGTGCGCGCCGAGATGCGCGGCGAGCGGCGCTCCAGGGCCCTGCTCCACGCGAACGCCTGGCCGGAGTAGTTGACCGGCGCGATGAGGACGCGGACGGGTCGGTCGTCGAACGCGGTCGTGCCGACGGCTCCGGGGACGGGCTTTCCGTAGCGGCGGGCGGCGATCCGCCCGAGGGGGCTGGTGGGGGAGTCGGCGATGCGGTCGATCGTGGCGTTGACCCACCGGGGGAGTCTGTTCCGGTTCACGTCGTGCGTGCATTCTCCGGGGGACAGGAACTCATCCCGTCAGTATACCGAGGGGGCGCAACGGCGGTCCGACGGCGGGCGACTATCATGGGCGGGGTTGCCGCGGTCCCGTTCCGGTGGACCGGGACCGAATGGAACGGTGGGATCGATGGCCTCGTCAGAGCCGGGCAAGAAGGGCTTCTCGCTCAAGGACTACGCGGAGACGCTTCACGCCTATCTCGACGACGGATACGCCGTCACGAGCTTCGACAAGTACCTCGATGCCCCGCAGGAGAAGCACCTCATCCTCCGGCACGACATCGACAACAGCATCGAGCAGGCCATGCGCGTCGCGCGGGTCGACGCGGAGGCCGGGTGCTCGTCGAGCATCTTCCTGCGCGTGCACGCCCGCGGCTACAGCCTGATGAGTCTGCCGTCGCTCATGATGATCCGCGAGATGGAGGAGCTCGGGCACGAGGTCCAGCTGCACCTCGAGGGCGGCATCGGCGAGGTGCTCGGCGGTGACAACTTCGAGTGGGCCGAGCGTCAGCGCACGGTCTTCGAGACGGCGGTCGGCCGACCGGTCGGCGGGTTCAGCCTGCACGAGCCGGCGCGACTGGGCGGATTCGAGTTCGCGGCGGAGCTCCTCGACCGCTGGTCCGACACGGTGCGCTACCACGCCTACGAGCCGCGGTTCATGATGCCGAACATGAAGTACCTGAGCGACAGCAGCGGCAACTGGCGTGAGGGTCACTTCGCCGAGTGGGTCGGCAAGGTGCCCGTGGTGCAGGTGCTCACCCACCCGTTCTGGTGGTTCGAGAAGGTTCCGGCCGAGAACTACTGATCCGGCCGGAACGACGGAGTCCGCAGCCGGCCGCCCCGGCTCAGCGCTTGTTGTCGCCGAGCCGACGGGCGGGGTTGCCGATGCGGATCTCGTCGTCGGGCACCGACTTCACCGCGACCGCACCGATGCCGAGCAGGGAGTTGCGGCCGAGCGTGACGCCCTGGATGACGGAGGCGTTGGGGCCGATCCAGGCGTCGTCCTCGATCACGACGCTGCCGGAGATCTCCGCGCAGGCCGTGATGATCACGTTGCGGCCGATGCGGCAGTTGTGGGCCACGTGCACGTGGTCGTCGATCTTGGTGTGATCGCCGACGCGGGTCGGGGCGATGGTGCCGGAGCAGACCGTGGTGAAGTTGCCGACCTCGACGTGGTCCTCGATGACGACCGAGCCGAGGTGCGGGATGCGGATGTTGTCGCCGTCGGCGTCGCGCTCCATGCCGAAGCCCTCCTCGCCGATCACGGCGTGGCTCTTGATGAGAGCGTGCGCCCCGATGCGGACGTCGTGTCCGATCACCACGTGATCGCGGATCTCGGCGCCGTCGGCGATCACGGCGCCGGCGCGGACGACGGTGTACTCCCCGATGTGGGCGCCGGGGTGCACCTCGGCGGTCGGGTCGATGCGAGCGGTCGGTGCGATCCCGGGAACGGGCTTGCGGGCGAAGTGCTCGGCGACGGCCAGGGCGAAGGCGGCGCGCGGGTTCTCCACCAGCACCGCCGTCCCCGAGCGGGCGTCGTCGGGGAGGGTGGCGGGGGCGAGGAGCACGGCTCCGGCCTCCAGCGCCTTCGCGGCAGCGGCCGCCGCCGCGACCGGATCGACCACGAACGTCAGGTCTCCCTCGCCGGCCTCGCCGAGCGGGGCGAGACCCGTGACGGAGCGATCCGTGCCGACGAGTTCGCCCGACAGCTGCTGGGCGAGGGCGGAGGCGGTGACGTGGGGCGCGTTCATGCTCCGACCCTACTGCGAACGGCGGGGCGCCCCGGCGGTGCGGAGGGCGGCGGATATGATCGACGCATGGATGAGAAGGCGCTTCTGGAGCTGGTGGCGGAGATCCTCGAGGTCGAGGTGGACGAGGTCGCACTGACCGATGAGCTGGACGCGGTGGGCTGGGACTCGCTCGCGAACATCAGCTTCATCGCGGAGGTCGACGAGGCGATCGGCGTGACGATCGATGCGGACGAGCTCGCGAACGCGAAGACCGTCTCCGACCTGCACGCACTCACCCGTGCCGGTGCCTGAGACCTCCGACTACCTGCACCTCGACGGCCGCGCGGTCGTCGTCACGGGCGCAACCTCGGGCATCGGTCGGCAGACCGCGATCGACCTCTCGCGTCACGGCGCCCGGGTCGCGCTGATCGGACGCCGCGAGGCCGAGCTGGAGGAGACCCGCGACCTGCTCGCGGGCGAGGGGCACCTGCTGGCGCCGTTCGACCTGACCGACCATGCCGGCGTCGCGGCGCTGCTCCGCGGGATCGCCGCCGAGCTCGGACCGCTCGACGGCCTGGTGCACGCGGCGGGCGTCCACGTGACCGCTCCGCTGCGGATCGCGACGGCCGATCAGACCTCGGCCGTGTTCGACATCAACGTCACGAGCGCGCTGATGCTCGCGAAGGCGTTCCGTCACCCCAAGGTGCGCGCCGAGTCGTCGAGCATCGTCCTGCTGTCGTCGGCGGTCGGCCTGGTCGGGGAAGCCGGAGTGAGCGCGTACGCCGCGAGCAAGGCCGCCGTGGCGTCCCTCGGCAAGTCGCTCGCGCTCGAGCTGGCGCGGGAGGGTGTGCGCGTCAACAGCATCGCCGCCGGGATCGTCGAGACCGCGCTGACCGAACGGCTGCGCGCCTCGGTGGGTGCCGCGGCCTGGGACGAGATCGAGGCGGCGCACCCGCTCGGCCTCGGCACCGTGGAAGACGTGGCGGGGGCGGCGCTGTATCTGCTCTCCCCGGTCTCGCGCTGGGTCACCGGTTCGGTGATGGTGGTGGACGGCGGGTACACCGCGAGGTGACCGCTCCCGGCCCGTAGACTGGGGGCATGGGTGCCCGCATCGCTGCCGTCGACTACTACCTGCCCGAGGCCGTCCTCAGCAATGAGGATCTCTCCCGAGAGTTCCCGGAGTGGAGCGTCGAGAAGATCTCCGGCAAGACCGGGATCGACCGCCGCCACATCTCCGGTCCCGACGAGTTCTCGTCCGACCTCGCCATCGCGGCCGCGCGGCGTCTGTTCGAGCGCGACGGCATCGACCCCCAGTCGATCGACTACGTGATCCTCTGCACGCAGAGCCCCGACTACTACCTCCCCTCGACCGCCTGCATCGTGCAGGACGCCCTGGGCATCCCGACCTCGGCGGGCGCGACCGACATCACGCTCGGCTGCTCCGGCTACATCTACGCCCTGGGCCTCGCCAAGGGCCTGATCGAGTCGGGCCAGGCGGCGAACGTCCTGGTCGTCACAGCCGACACGTACACGAAGTTCATCAACCCGGCCGACAAGTCCGTGCGCACGATCTTCGGCGACGGCGCGGCCGCGACCATCGTGACCGCGGACGGCTCCGACACCTCGCTCACCGCCATGACGTACGGCACGGACGGCTCGGGCGGCAAGAGCCTCATCGTCCCGAACGGCGGGCTGCGCGCGGGCGCCGCGCTGCAGCCGAAGGCGGACACGGCCGTGCGGGAGCTCGTCGCCTCGGGCTACGACCTGTACATGGACGGCCCCGACATCTTCAACTTCACCCTCCGCGTGGTGCCGGAGACGGTCGAGGAGATCCTCGCCAAGGCGCAGCTGGAGCAGGACGAGATCGACCTGTTCGTGTTCCACCAGGCGAACGCCTTCATGCTCGAGCACCTGCGCAAGAAGCTCAAGGTGCCCGCCGAGAAGTTCTTCGTGTCGCTCGCCGAGTCCGGCAACACGGTGTCGTCCACCATCCCGATCGCGCTCGCCGACGCCGAACGCCAGGGCGCCCTGGTGCCCGGCATGCGCGTGATGCTCCTCGGCTTCGGTGTCGGTCTCTCCTGGGGTGGGCTGGTCGCGACGTGGTGAGCGCCTCCGCCCCGCGCCCGACGCTCCTCATCCTCTCCTTCGTGCCGATCGACGGTGACCCGCGCGTCATCAAGCAGGTGCGCCGCTTCGTCGACGAGTACGACGTGACGACGTGCTCGCCCGGACCGTCGCCGCACCCCGGCGTCACGCACGTCGAGATCCGTGGCGACCTCCCGCCCAAGCAGGACATCGTGACCAGGGTGCGCGACGAGTTCGCGCGGCGGACCGAGGGGTTCCGCCGGATGTACTTCCAGTCGCCCGGCGTGCTCGAGACCATCCACCTGCTGCGCGGGCGGCGCTTCGACGCGGTGATCGCCAACGACGCCGAGACCGTGGGCGTCGCGTGCCGGCTCTTCGGCGCCGAGCGCGTGCACGCCGACCTGCACGAGTTCTTCCCGGACATGGGCTTCGAGGACACGCCGCTCGGCCGTCGGCACCAGCGCTACTGGTCGTGGATGACGAAGCACCTGGTGTCGCAGGCGCACTCGTCCACGACGGTCGGCGGCGAGATCGCCAAGCGGTACCACGAGTACGGCCTCCAGCCCGGGGTGGTGACGAACTCGACGCACCTGCGCGACCTCCCGTACCGTCCCGTGGGTTCCGCGATCCGGCTCGTGCACAGCGGCAACCCGTTCCACGAGCGCAGCCTCGGCGAGATCATGCGTGCGGTGGCGGCGTCCCCGGTCGAGGTCACCTTCGACCTCTACCTCACGTGGCAGCCCGAGAAGACGCGCTCCGAGTTCGTGGCGCTCGCCGAGGAGCTGGGGCCGCGGATCACGGTGCACGACCCCGTGCCGCAGTCCGTGCTCATCGAGACGCTCAACGAGTACGACCTCGGCATCCACATCCTGCAGCCGGTGAGCACCAACAACGTGATGGCACTGCCGAACAAGTTCTTCGACTACGTCCAGGCGCGCCTCGGCATCGTGGTCGGCCCGTCGGTCGAGATGGCGCGCATCGTGCGCGACCATGGCCTCGGCGTCGTCACGGACGGCTTCGACGAGGCATCGATCGCCGCGACCATCGATGCGCTCACCCCCGAGCGCGTCGACGGGTTCAAGCAGGCCGCGATGCGGGCGGCCGATGCGCTCTCCGCGGAGCGGCAGGTCGAGGTGTGGGCGCGGGCCGTGGAGGAGATCGTCGCCGGCTCGGCGGACCGTGCCTGACCTCGGGGCGCGGGCGTATCGCCTCGCGCAGAAGCTGGTGCCCTCGTCGGTCGCGGGGTATGTGCTCCCCGGGCACGTGCGCCAGTTCCGCGAGACCGGTGTCACCGTGGCCCGCGACGCCCCGCGGCGACTGCTCATCGCGCCGGTGAACTCGGCGGGGCAGGGGTACGCGTGGGCGCGCGCCGCCGAGACGCTGCCCGGCGTCGCCGCCGCCAGCGCCATGTTCCGCGGGGGTGACGACGTGTTCGGGTTCCACGCCGATCACCTCATCCCCGCGACGGCACTGGTCGGCAACGCTCGCTGGCGCCGGGCGCAGCACCGCGCGATCCTTCAGGGCTTCACGCACGTGCTGATCGAATCCGGGCGGCACCTCTCCGAGCTCGACGGCGACCCGCTGGAGCTGGTGCGAGAGCTGCAGGCGGCGGGGGTCCGCGTGGCGCTCGTGTGGCACGGGAGCGACATCCGTCTCCCGAGTGCGCACGCCGCGCGCGAGCCGGACTCGCCCTTCCACGGTGATCGCTATGCCGGGACAGCCGTGCTGGAGGAGATCGCCGAGCGGCACGCGCGCTTCGCAGAGGCCGCCGGGGTGCCCGTGTTCGTCTCGACTCCGGATCTGCTGCCGTTCGCACCGGGTGCCACCTGGCTCCCGGTCGTGGTGGATCCGCGATCCTGGGCCGCGGCGGGGGACCGCCCTGCGCTCTCGGGCGACGGGCCACTGCGCGTCGTGCACGCCCCGTCGAGCGCCGGCCTGAAGGGCAGCGACCGCATCGCCGCAGCCGTGCAGCGGCTCGAGGCCGAGGGGCTCATCGAGTACACCGAGGTCAGGGGCGTCCCCGCCGAGCGGATGCCGGAGCTGTACGGCGGCGCCGACGTCGTCCTCGACCAGTTCCTCGCCGGGGCCTACGGCGTCGCGGTCTGCGAGGCGCTTGCGGCCGGTCGCCTGGTGGTCAGCCATGTGTCGGACGACACCCGTGAGGCGGTGCGCGCGGCCAGCGGACACGAGCTGCCCGTGGTGCAGGCCAGGGCAACGGAACTGGAGGGCGTGCTGCGCGAGGTCGCCGCGAATCGCGCGCGCTCTGCGACGCGAGCCGCCGAGGGGCCGGCGTTCGTGCGCGCGGTGCACGACGGGACGATGTCGGCGGAGGCGCTGCGGCCGTTCCTCGACGCGTGAGCCGCCGGGCTCCGTAGAGTAGATGCTCGTGAAGATCGTCAGCGTCGTCGGCGCGCGCCCCCAGTTCGTCAAGCTCGCCCCGATCCACCATGCCGCCCGCGCGGCCGGGGTGGAGCACGTGATCGTGCACACCGGACAGCACTACGACCCGCTGCTGTCTGACGTGTTCTTCGAGGATCTGGGGATCGGCGCCCCCGACGTGCATCTCGGCGTGGGCAGCGGCTCGCACGGCGTGCAGACCGGTGCGATGCTGGGCGCCCTCGACGCGGTGTTCGACGAGCACCGCCCCGACTGGGTGCTGGTGTACGGCGACACGAACTCGACCGTGGCGGCGGCGCTGAGCGCGGTCAAACTGCACATCCCGGTGGCGCACCTGGAGGCGGGGCTGCGCAGCTTCAACCGTCGCATGCCGGAGGAGCACAACCGCGTGCTGACCGACCATGCCGCCGACCTTCTTCTCGCACCGACGCAGGTCGCCGTCGACCACCTCACGCGCGAAGGGCTGGCCGAGCGCACCGTGCTGGTGGGCGATGTGATGACCGATGTGCTGTTCGACGTGCGCGACCGTGTCGCCCGGCGTGCCGCCGACGAGGGGGAGCGCCTGGACGCCGCCGAGGGGGAGTACTACCTGGCGACGATCCACCGCGCCGAGAACACCGACGACCCGGCGCGGCTGCGGCAGGTGGTCGAGGCCCTGGCGGGGCTCGACCGTCCCGTCGTGCTGCTGGCCCACCCGCGCGTGGTGGCCAAGGCGGCCGCGCACGGCATCGACCTCGACCGCGGCTCGCTCACCTCCCGCCCGCCGCTCGCCTACCCCGACCTGATCGCGGCCGCGGCGGCGAGTGCCGGTGTGGTGACCGACTCGGGCGGGCTGCAGAAGGAGGCGTTCCTGCTGCGCGTGCCGTGCACGACCGTGCGCACCGAGACGGAGTGGGTCGAGACGGTGGAGCTGGGCTGGAACGTGCTCGCGAACACGCGCGAGGAGATCGCGGCGGCCGTGACGCGTCCTCGACCGGCGGCCACGGACGCGGCACCGTACGGCGACGGGCACGCCGCCGAGCGCGTGATCGCGGTGCTGTCCGAGCGTCGCTGAGGCCCACCCGCGAGGAGCCGGGTACCCGCGCCGGAATATACTCGAACCCATGCGTATCGCCGTCGTGGCCCTCGGAAAGATCGGCCTGCCCCTCGCCGTCCAGTTCGCCAGCAAGGGACACGACGTGGTCGGGGTCGACGTCAATGCGGCCCTCGTCGACAGCGTCAACCGGGGCGTCGAGCCGTTCCCCGGCGAGGCGCAGCTGCAGGAGAAGCTGACGGCGGCGCTCGAGGCCGGACGGCTGCGGGCGACGACCGACTACGCGGAGGCGATCCCCGGGGCTGATGCCGTGGTCGTGGTCGTGCCGCTGTTCGTGAACGAGGAGACCGCGGAGCCCGAGTTCGGGTGGATGGACGCGGCCACCCGCTCGCTCGCCGAGCACCTGACCCCCGGCACGCTGGTGTCGTACGAGACCACGCTGCCGGTCGGGGTGACGCGCGGCCGCTGGAAGCCCCTGCTCGAGGAGGTCTCCGGGCTGCGCGAGGGGGAGGACTTCCACGTGGTGTTCTCCCCGGAGCGCGTGTTCTCGGGCCGGATCTTCGCCGACCTGCGCAAGTACCCCAAGCTGATCGGCGCGCTCTCCGACGAGGGGGCCCGCCGCGCTGTCGCGTTCTACGAGTCGGTGCTCGACTTCGACGAGCGTCCCGACCTGCCGCGCACGAACGGGGTGTGGGACCTGCAGAGCGCCGAGGCGGCCGAGATGGCCAAGCTCGCCGAGACCACCTACCGCGACGTGAACATCGGCCTGGCGAACCAGTTCGCCCTCTTCGCGGGTGCCAACGGCATCGACGTGTACCAGGTGATCGAGGCGTGCAACTCGCAGGTCTTCAGTCACATCCACCGCCCCGGCATCGCGGTGGGCGGCCACTGCATCCCGGTCTACCCCAAGCTGTACCTGTCGACCGACCCCGACGCCGACATCGTGCGCACGGCGCGCGAGTTCAACGAGTCGATGCCAGAGCGCCTGGTGGCTCAGGCCGAGGGCATGCTCGGCGACCTGTCCGGACTCCGGGCGGTCGTGCTGGGCGCGGCGTACCGCGGCGGGGTGAAGGAGACCGCGTTCTCCGGTGTCTTCCCCACCGTCGAGGCACTGCGACGCCGCGGCGCCGAGGTGCGCGTGCACGACCCCCTGTACACGGACGACGAGCTGCGCGCCCTGGGACTCGAGCCCTACGCGCTCGGGGAGGGCGTCGACCTCGCGATCGTGCAGACCGATCACGCCGAGTACCGCACGCTCCGTCCCGTCCAGCTGCCGGGCGTGCGGCTCCTGGTCGACGGCCGCGCCGTGACCGACGCGGAGGCCTGGGCCGGCACGCCGCGCATGGTCGTCGGCGCCGGCCGCGCCTCCGCCACGGTCTGACGACCCGCGACCGGGCGCCGCGGCTGAAGCTCCCAGCCGCGCGCCGATACGATTGAGGCATGGATCTTCTCGTCGTCGGGTCGGGTTTCTTCGGCCTCACCATCGCTGAGCGTGCCGCGGAAGCCGGCCGCAAGGTGACCGTCATCGACCGCCGCCCCCACATCGGCGGCAACGCCTACAGTGAGGCGGAACCCGAGACGGGGATCGAGGTGCACCGCTACGGGGCGCACCTGTTCCACACGTCGAACGCGACCGTGTGGGAGTACGTCAACCGCTTCACCACGTTCACGAACTACGTGCACCGGGTCTACACGACCCACAAGGGAACGGTGTTCCCGATGCCGGTGAACCTGGGCACGATCAACCAGTTCTTCCAGGCGGCCTACACGCCGGACCAGGCGCGTGCTCTGGTGAAGGAGCAGGCGGGGGAGTTCGACGTGAAGTCCGCCGCGAACTTCGAGGAGAAGGGCATCGCGCTCGTCGGCCGTCCGCTGTTCGAGGCGTTCTTCCGCGACTACACCGCCAAGCAGTGGCAGACCGACCCGCAGAAGCTGTCCGGCGACATCATCAGCCGCCTGCCCGTGCGCTACACGTACGACAACCGCTACTTCAACGACACGTGGGAGGGACTGCCGACCGACGGGTACACCGCGTGGCTCGAGCGCATGGCGGACCACCCCCGCATCGAGGTGAAGCTCGGCGTCGACTACTTCGACGAGGCGCAGCCGCTGAACAAGAGGGCGACCGTCGGCCAGGTGCCCGTGGTCTACACGGGGCCGGTCGACCGCTACTTCGACTATGCGGAGGGCGCCCTGAGCTGGCGCACGCTCGACTTCGAGCAGGAGGTGCTGAACGTCCGCGACTTCCAGGGCACCAGCGTCATGAACTACCCCGACATGGACGTGCCCTACACGCGCATCCACGAGTTCAAGCACTTCCACCCGGAGCGCAAAGACGTCTACGACTCCGACAAGACCGTCATCATGCGCGAGTTCTCCCGCTTCGCCGAGCGCGAGGACGAGCCCTACTACCCGGTGAACACGCCGACCGACCGCGAGGGGCTGCTGGCCTACCGCGAGCTGGCGAAGGGCGAGAAGGACGTGCACTTCGGCGGGCGTCTGGGCACGTACCAGTACCTCGACATGCACATGGCCATCGGGTCGGCGCTGTCGCTCTGGAACAACACTCTCTCCTAGACTCGGAACCGTGAGTCACGCTGCTGTCGGGGCGCCCGGGACGCCCCGGCGCTATCTGCATTCGCTGTGGCTGCTGTCCGCCCGCGACCTGAAGGTGCGGTACGCGACGAGCGCCCTCGGCTACCTGTGGTCGGTGCTCGATCCGCTGGTGATGAGCGCCATCTACTGGTTCGTGTTCACGCAGGTGTTCCATCGGAGCGTGGGCGAGGACCCGTACATCGTGTTCCTCATCGTGGCGCTGCTGCCGTGGGTGTGGTTCAACACCTCGGTGTCGGATTTCACGAGGGCGTTCAAGAAGGATTCGCGTCTCGTGCGCTCGACGGCGATCCCGCGGTCGATCTGGGTCAACCGCATCGTGCTGAGCAAGGGCATCGAGTTCCTGTTCTCGATCCCCGTGCTGGTGCTGTTCGCGGTGTTCAGCGGAGCCACGGTGAACGTGATGCTGCTGTGGTTCCCGGTCGCGCTCCTCCTGCAGATCATGCTGCTGGTCGGGCTCGGTCTGCTGGTCGCGCCGCTGTGCGTGCTGTACACGGATCTGGAGCGGACGACGGCGCTGATCCTCCGCGCGCTGTTCTACGCCTCGCCCGTCATCTACAGCTTCGAAGACCTCCCGGCGCCCTTCGACGTGATCGGGGCGTTCAACCCGCTCGCCGGGATCTTCACGCTCTACCGCGTGGGCTTCTTCCCCGATCTGTGGGACCCGATGCCGGTGATCGTGAGCGTCGTGATGTGCGTGGTCATCCTGGCGCTCGGCGTGTGGACGTTCCGGAGCCTCGAGCGCCCTGTGCTGAAGGAGCTGTGATGTCTGCGGCTGCACGCGTGCTCATCGCTGAGCTCGACGCGCCCGCCCAGGCGGCGCTCTTCGACGGGGCTGCCGATGCGCGGGAGGCGATCACCGAGCTGACGGGGATGCTCCGGATCGGCATGCTCGTCTCGAGCGAGATCCTGGTGACCGACGCCATGCTGCTCGACGGGGCGTACTTCCTGACGCTGGGTCCGGACGGTGTCATGCGGGAGCTTGGCGCGACGCCGGGACGGTATCCCCTCACGATCACGGGCGTGCACCCGACGCTGCGCGAAGGTCTGGATGCTCGGCTCGCGAACGACGCGTTTCACTGGTCGCTTCCCGCTCTGCGCGGTGCGGTCGGGATTCCGGCGGAGGTCCGCCGCGGGTGGGACGAATGGCTGCGGTTCGTCGAGACGGGGATCATCCGGTACGAGCAGCAGACGGGTGGCGACGCACCCTTGCGCACGGGCACCCCGCCGGCCTCGTCGCCGGAGGCGCTGCGCGTGATCGCCGACGCGCGACTCGACGAGGTACGGTTCCGCAGCGTGGCGTGGCAGCGAATCGAGGCGCTCCCGCTCGCGGAGGCCGATCGGGAGGCGGTGCGTCGCTGGTGGGGCGACGCGTACCTGCGCATGATCGCGGAGAACGCGGGAGCGGACTGGGTGACGTTCGGCGCCGAGGCCGACGGGCACCTCGCTCGCGCCGCGCACGACGTGGAGCTGCCGCTGTCGACGACGCTGGTCGCGTGGGCGCGGGAGTCCACTCCCGCCACGATCGCGGTCGCCTGGGACGCCTCTCATCGTCAGCGGCACCGCCTGCGCGAGCGGCCGACGTGGTCGCGCATGCGCGGGCTCGCTTTTGCGGCCACCCGGGTGACGGCCGTGTCGTCGCGGGGCTTCGTGCTGCTGACGTCGATCGCGAAGCTCGTCATCGCGCTCTGCGTGGTCGCCCTCGCCGTGCCCGGCCTCGGGCTCGGCTCCGTGGACAACGTCTGGACCTGGGTGGCCTTCGTCGGCGCCATCGCCACGACCGTGCCCTTCGACTCGCTCGGTGCCCTCCGGGAGCTTCTCGTCCGCGATCCGCAGGCACGGTTCGTCCTGCACAGGGGAGCGCGCTCATGACCGATGGATTCACCCCGGTGTACGCGAGCTCCGACGGGCTCCCGGTGCGGCTCGAGGCCGCCGCGCGGCGCGCCGCCGACGGGTCCGCCTACACGCACCACCGCCTCGTCGTCTCCGACGGGCGAGCAGGAGCGGTGATCGTGGCCCGCGACGCGGATCGGCTGCTGCTCGTGCTGAGCGCCCGGGAAGCCGCGGGGGCCAAGCTCTGGGAGCTCCCTCGCGGGGCCGGCGAAGCCGGTGAGACGGCCGTCGAGACCGCCCTCAGAGAGCTGCGGGAGGAGACCGGCCTGCGCGGCCGCGACCCGCAGGTGCTGGGAACGTACGTGACCGACTCGTCGATCTTCCCGCAGGAAGTCGCCGTCGTGGAGTGCCGCATCGACCAGGACGCGCCGGCGACCGTGCCGGACGGGGAAGTCTCCGACCGGCGCTGGCTGCCGCTCGCGGAACTGGCGCATGCCGTGCAGGACGGGACGATCCGTGATGCCCACACGCTCGCGGCCATCGCCGTCCTCTCATCGAGGGGGGAGCTGTGATGTCCGCGGCAATCGAGGTACAGGGGCTCGGCGTCCGTTTCCGCCGCAACCGGAGGGGGCGGCGCAGCTTCAAGGACCTGTTCAGCGGGGCATCGCGCCGTTCGCGCCCCGGCGAGTTCTGGGCGTTGCGCGACGTCTCGTTCACGGTGCAGCCGGGGGAGTCGATCGGTGTGGTCGGCCGCAACGGACAGGGGAAGTCGACGCTGCTGCGCTTGGTCGCCGGCGTGCTGCTCCCCGATGAGGGGTCGGTGCATGTCAACGGAGGCGTGGCGCCGCTCATCGAGATCACCGGCGGTTTCGTCGGTGATCTGACGGTGCGGGAGAACGTGCGTCTCACCGCGGGTCTCCACGGCATGTCGCGCGACGAGGTCTCGCGCCGCTACGACGACATCATCGCGTTCGCCGAGCTCGCCGGCTTCGAGGAGACGCCCTACAAGCACCTCTCCAACGGCATGAAGGTGCGGCTGGCGTTCTCTGTCGTGTCACAGCTCGACGAGCCGATCCTCCTCGTCGACGAGGTCCTCGCCGTCGGTGACAAGGCGTTCCGCGACAAGTGCTACAAACGCATCGACGAGCTGCTCGCGGAGGGGCGCACGCTGTTCTTCGTGAGCCACAACGAGCGCGACCTGCGCCGGTTCTGCACGCGCGGGCTGTACCTCGACAAGGGCGCGCTCGCGCTGGACGCACCGATCGGCGAGGTGCTCGACCGCTACAACGCCGACTACGCGGTCTGAGCCTCCACGCCCGCACGGTCGGGGCGAGGTCGCCGGGGCTCAGAGGCCGACGAGGCTCCGCAGGCTCTGCGCCGCCGTGCGCGCGGCATCGACCGCGCCGGCGGTGTTCCCGCCGTCGGTGATCGCCGTCCGCAGCTCGCTGAGCCGCTGCGTGTACGAGGCGGTGCCGTCGCGCCAGCTGTCCGAGATCGACGATGGTGCCGGGAGGTCGGACAGGCGTCGCGCGTCTTCCTGCAGCGTGTCCACCACGGGCAGCGCGTCCTGACCACTCGCGCCCGCGACGATGTCGAGCCCGCGCAGCGCGTCGGCCAGCGGCCCGGAGACCTGTCCGCGGAAAGCCTCCACGGTGGGGTCGACGACCGGCGGCTGCGTCACGATCGGCGTCTGGCTCGGCTGCGGGCCCGCCGTCGGCGTGGCCGTGGGCGTCGGGGTCTCGGTCGGCGTGGGGGTCGAGCTCGGCGAGGGCGAGGCGCTCGGTCCCGGCGTCGGCCCGTCTCCGCGAGGCAGGAGGAAGAACAGCAGGGCACCGATGATCGCGAGGGCGAGCACCGAGAGGCCGACGATCAGCCACACCCGCCCCTTGCGCTCGGGGGTGGGCGGAAGCGGGGCCCAGCGGAGCTCCGGCTGCGGTTCCTGCGGATCGGTCACGTCATGCCTCCAGAGGGGTCATCGGCTGCCACGACCGGTCGCGGCCCACGCGGCCGCCGTCGCGGATCCCGCGGAACAGGTTGCTCGTGCCCCGCACCGTGCGCTCGACGAAGACGAGCCGGATGAGCTCCTTCGCGAACGTCGCCGCGGTGCCGAGGCCGAACAGCACAGGGTTGTACACGCCGTGGACGCGGTAGTACTGCTTGATGAAGCCGCGGTTGCGCATGATGTAGTACCGGTAGGCGTTGCTCGACGCGTTCATGTGCCGGATGCCCATGTCCCACTGCTTGATCTCGCGCGTGCGACGCAGCACGAACTCGTCCACGATGACCGCGGTGGTCAGGCGCGAGGCCAGCCAGCCGTACATCTGGTCGTCCCAGTAGATGAAGAACCGCGGGTCGGGGAGCCCGATCTGCTGCACGATCGAGCGGTGGATGAACATGCCCTCGAAGCAGCCGCTGTTCATGTGCTTGTAGCCCGACTCGTCGAAGCCGGCCGGGGCGAACGGGATCGGGATGCCCATGCGCTCGGCGATGCGGTACTGCCAGTAGAACTCGCTGCCGTCGTAGTCGTACCGGCGGCCCTGGATGCTCTTGAAGCGCGGCGCCCAGCGGCCCATCCTGGCGAGGCCGTCCGGCAGCACCTCCACGTCGTCGTCCATCATCCAGATCCACTCGGACCCGAGCTCGTACGCGGTGCGCATGCCCTCGCTGAAGCCTCCGGACCCGCCCGTGTTCGTCTGCAGGCGCCGGTACACGATCTCGGTGCCGATGTCGTCACGGAACGACTCGACCACGTCGGTGGTGTCGTCGGCCGACGCGTTGTCGATGATGACCACGCGGCCCGGCTTCGGGTCCATCGCGGTGATGCTGGTGAGCAGCCCGGACAACAGGTGCGAACGGTTGAAGGTGACGATGACGATGGTCGCTGCGGTGGGGTCGAATGCAGCGGGGGCCGCGGTCATGCCTTCTCCTCGAAGATCTGCTGCCAGGACTGGGGGGAGACGAGATCGGGCATCGCCTCGCGGTAGCGCGCCCGCAGCTCCGGCCACCGGCGCCGGAGCTCGGCGTGCAGCCGGACGCTCTCGCGCAGCATGCGGCGGTACTGGCGGCGGTCGCGCGTGTAGATGTTCTTTCCGGAGCCGTCGGCCGTGCTCACCAGCACGCTGTCGAAGGAGGGGACGCGCCACCACTGGGCGTCCTCCTTGCCGAACTCGGCCTCCGGCTGCACGACGTTCGCCGGGTGCGGACGGTGCATCCAGTGCGACACCAGCGTGGTCAGCGTGAACCAGCGCAGCCGCAGACCGGTCGGGTTGTCGAGGTCGTTCTTCGACACCTGCTTGTACACCTGGCGCCCGCGACGCGAGTAGAGCACGCGCGACGGGTCGCGGTGCACCACGGTCTCGGGGAACTCGGCGGCGAGGGCCCGCGCGGCGGGCATCGCGGTACGGATGTTCCGGCGCATGTGCTCCGGCCCCGACAGCACGTCGCGCAGCGCCCTGGCACGGAGGGCGACCGGGTAGTACTGCATCATCATCAGGTGCTTGAGGTCGACGCGCCGGCTGTGCCGGAGCAGGCGACCTCCGCGCGGGACCTCCGAGTGCAGGAGCCCGGCGACGATGCGGTTCCTGGCATGGAAGTAGGCCTGCCAGTCGATCGTGTCGTCCTTGTTCACCCAGGAGACGTGCCACAGGGCGACGCCGGGCATCGAGACGGTGGGGAATCCGGCCTCCCCGGCGCGCAGGCAGAACTCCGCGTCGTCCCATTTGATGAACGCGGGGAGGGCGAGGCCGACCGCGCGGACCGCCTCGACCGGGATGAGGCACATCCACCAGCCGTTGTAGTCGGCGTCCATGCGCATGTGCAGCAGCGTCGACTGGCGCAGGTTCGACACCCCGAAGTCGTGCGGCATCTGCTCCTGGTACAGGTTGCGCCACATGAACGGCGCCTGGTCGACCACCTCGGCCCACCCGTGCAGTTTGGGCCGGTCGAGCAGATCGAACATGTGGCCGCCCACCAGCACGGGCGTGGTCGCGTACTGTCCGAACACGATCGACCGGCGCAGCGACTCCGGCTCCAGGCGCACGTCGTCGTCGAGCAGCTGCACGAAGTCGCTCTCCGGGCGCTGCAGCGTCTCGTGCATCGCCCTGGCGAAGCCGCCGGAGCCGCCCAGGTTCGGCTGCCGGATCACCTGCAGGGTCTCGCCGAGGCGTTCGGCGACGTCGTCGTAGCCGTCCTGCTCCTGGACCAGCTGCGTGCCCTGGTCGACGAGGAAGATGCGGTCGACGAACTCGAGGGCATCGGGCGAGGCGGCCAGGGCGCGCAGCGTCTCGACGCAGTAGTCGGGCTTGTTGAAGGTGGTGATCCCGAGCGAGGCCTTGCCGGTGCGGGCCGGCTCGTGCTCGGTGGTCCACTCAGCGCCCTCCAGCACGGCAGGCTTCTCGTCGGCGACCACGTCGAACCAGATCCATCCGCCGTCGCTGTACTGCGTCAGCGCCAGGTCGAACGACGTCGTGGCCTCTCCGGTGACCTCGCGTGTGGCGACCCGCTGGCGCACGCCGCTGCCGTTCGAGCGGTAGACGAGGATCGTGGCGGGTCCGGTCGTGCGGACCGTGAGCTGCACCTCGCGCACGCTCGTCCAGTGCTGCCAGTACGACGCGGGGAAGGCGTTGAAGTAGGTGCCGAGGGAGACGCGGCGGCCGGCGACGATGCGCGCACGGTGACGGCCGAGGATGTTGCCCAGGTGCGCCCTGTTGGACACCCGGACGGGCTCGTTCTCGATCACGGACCAGGTCTCGGGGTCGGCGTAGAGCGGGAGCAGGTCGGGGTCGCGATCGAGCGGGAAGACGACATTCTGAAGGACGTGGGCCACAGGGAGGTTCTCCGATGTTGGTGTCGCGGGACGCCGCCGGTGGGCAGCGCGCGACTCGACGAGCAGTGAGTAGCCTACCGTTCGTCACCTCGGGATCCGCGGAGAGCCTCCCCGGTCGCGCCCAGCCCGCCTGGTTAGACTGACCGCGATGAAGGTACTGATCACCGGCGGCGCCGGCTACATCGGATCGACCGTGGCGACGGCATGCATCGAGGCCGGGATCGAGGTCGTCGTGCTCGACGACCTCTCCAAGGGGCTCGAGGTGTTCGGCGACGGACGCAACCTCTACGTCGGCGACATCGCCGATCACGCGGTGCTGGACCGGCTGCTGGCCGACCACCCCGACATCGACGCGGTCGTCCACTGTGCGGCGCGCGTGGTCGTGCCGGAGTCGGTCGCCGACCCCCTGGGCTACTACGACAGCAACGTGGGCAAGACGATCGTGCTGCTGCAGCGGCTGCGCGACGCGGGTGTCCCGCGCGTCGTGTTCAGCTCCTCGGCCTCGGTGTACGCGGGGGAGTCGGGTGACGGCGTCGACGAGAGCGGTGCCCTGGCGCCCGCGAGCCCCTACGCGACCACCAAGGCCATGGTGGAGCAGATCCTCGCCGACGCAGCGGCCGCCGGCGACTTCCGGGCGATCGCGCTGCGCTACTTCAACCCGATCGGCGCCGACCCCCGCCTGCGCACGGGACTGCAGAACCCCACGCCCTCGCACGCGCTGGGCAAGATCATGCAGGCGCACGCCTCGGGCGAGCCCTTCACCATCACCGGCACCGACTGGGCCACGCGCGACGGCTCCGGGCTGCGCGACTACGTGCACGTCTGGGACCTGGCTCTCGCGCACGTCGCCGCGGTGCAGCGGTTCGACCGCGTGGCCACGCCCGACGAGCCGTACCAGGTGATCAACCTGGGCACAGGCGACGGCGTCACGGTGCGCGAGCTCGTGCAGGCGTTCGAGCGGGTCACGGGCGAGGTGCTGCCGGTGGTCGAGACCGGCCGACGCCCGGGCGACCAGGCGGGCGCGTACGCGATCGTCGACCGTGCCGCCGCGGTGCTGGACTGGCGCGCCGAGCGCTCGGTCGACGACGGTGTGCGCGATGCACTGGCCTGGTCGGAGAAGCTCCGCTCGCTGCGCTGACTTCCGGCGCGGACCCTAGCCCTGGGGGCGGAGGGTCGGGATGGCCCCGGTGTGCGCGGCGTCGATGTTCTCGCGCCATGAGCGGGACTGCCCGGCGCGCAGGGCGCACAGCACGAGCAGGAACCAGCCGGCACCCACCAGTGTGAAGCTCTCGAACATCGAATCGACGGCGAGCGTCACGAGCGTGATCGGCGTCCACGCGTAGACCACGGATCGGCGCACGCTCGCCACCAGCCAGGAGCGGATGAGGGCGACTCCTCCCAGCAGCAGGAACAGCACGAGGCCGGCCGTGCCGAGCTGCAGCAGCACATCGAAGAACGCGTTCAGCGCGCTCTGGTGGTGCTCGCCCAGCTGGAAGTTGATGAACGTGAACGGATACTCCCCGCGAGCCCAGTCGCCGAACCAGCCCCACCCCGTGATCGGCTTGATGGACACGAAGTCGAGGATCATGTTCCACAGGGTCGCCCGCATCGAGAAATCGGAGCCGGCGTCCAGCAGCGCGATGATCTGGTGCCGCAGCGCGAACGCCACCGCCAGGGCGAGGGCGACCAGCGCCCCGAGGCCCCACTGGACCATGGTGCGACGCGCGGGGGAGGTGTGCCGCACGATCGTGAGCGCCACCGTCACGATGCCGACCGCCACCGCCAGGACGAGCACCGTCGGCGAGGAGGACAGGAACGCCAGCCCGCCGGCGAGGGCGATCGACACGACCGCGAGCGGCGGGTCCACCGACTGCGTGCGCCACTCGATCACGAAGGTGATCAGCGCGATCACGGCGATGAAGCCGAGCATGTTGCGGCTGCCGAAGACGCCCTGCACCGGTCCGCCGAGCGCGAGGTCGCCCTGCACGCCGAGGAACGAGAACGGGATGTCGAGCAGCACGCCGGACAGGATCTCCACGCCCAGCGAGAGCGTCAGGAGCACCCGCAGCGCGTCGCCCAGCGCCCGCACGGTCTGGAGGGTGTCGCGGATGTGGCCGACCGTGATGGCGAGGAACGCGAAGCCCAGCAGGGAGAGCCAGCCGAAGAACGTGTCCGAACGATCGGTCGTCCACACCAGGCTCACCAGTGCCCAGCCGAGGAACGCGATCAGCGACGAGGGCGCGAGGCGCAGCAGCGACAGCTCCTCGCGGCGCACCCAGAGGATCGCGGCTCCCAGCACGCAGAGCAGCGTGACGATCGTGGCGAGGGTGACGGGAGACGTCATCCGCTCGATCAGGAACGAGCCGAACACCGCCAGCAGCACCGCGAGCGTGAAGGCCCGCGCGAACTCCGCCGACCCGAGGAGCCGGGTGATCGTGCGACCCGGCGTCACGGCACCCGCCGCTGCGTCGTCCCGCGCTCGAACACGAGGTCGCGCTCACCCACGCCCACGAGCGGCACGGACTTCAGCTTGAACGACAACAGGACCAGCAGCAGCCAGCCCCACAGCATGATCGGCGTGGACTCGGTCAGGCCCTGCACGAGCAGCACGATGGTGTAGAGGCTCGGCAGCAGGGTGATCGGCGAGAACGGTCGGTGCGCGTCGAGGTCCCACCGCGGACGGTCGACCGCGAAGAACCAGGAGCGCCACAGCAGGCTGCCGTAGGCGACGGCCATCAGCACGACGCCGAGCACGCCCAGCTGCAGCAGCACGTCGAGCCACATGTTGTGCGCGTGGAACACGGTGATGCCGTGGTCGACGATCCAGTGGTCGAACGCGGGATCGCTCGGCACCCACGGGCTGGAGAAGCCGTTGCCGAACAGGGGGTGCTCGCCCGCGCGCTGCAGGACCTTGGTCCAGATCTTCTCCGAGCGCCCGGTCAGGTCGGCGCTGCGGCCGAGGAGCGACAGCAGGGGCCCGCGCAGCAGCCAGACGGCGGCCCCGACGATCACGGTCGAGCCGATGGCGACGACGTACACGCGCGTGCGGGCGCTCGGGGTCGACGCCCGCCGCATGACCAGTGCCACCACCAGCACCACGACAGCGGCGCCCGCGCACACCAGCGCCGTGGCGGAGGAGGTGCGCAGCAGGAAGTAGGCCGCGAGGATCATCCACAGCGCGAGGGTGGTGCGCCACCGTGCCCGTGCCGCGAACAGCACGCCGAACGTGATGAGAGCGAACAGGGACACGATCGCGAGCAGGTTCGCGTTGCCCACGATGCCCTGGATGCGGCCACCGTCGAACAGGTTGTCGCGCACCCAGTACCACTGCGGGTCGATCTCGCCGTCCGGCAGGTCGACGAAGTTCGGCAGCAGGGGGCCGTGCAGCACGAGGGACACCCAGAGTTCCAGCGCGAGCGACAGTCCGAGGATCCACTTGAACGCGGAGGACAGCGCGCGCACGATCTCGTGCCAGGTGAGCGCGTGCGCGATGAACAGGCCGTTCACGGTGACCGCGGCGAGCAGCAGCCCGGTCGCGATCGTCGGCCCGCGCCACTGCGACCATGCCACGGACACCAGCGCGAGTGCGGTGTAGCCCAGCGCGGCCCACGGCAGGCGGCGCCAGCGGAAGGGCTGCGGGCGACGACGCGCGAGCATCGGGATGCCGATCGCGAGGGTCGCGACGGTGAACAGCGCCAGCACGGCGGCGGCGCCGACCACGCCGAGCAGGTTGTAGACGGCGGAGTGCGCGAAGGCCACGAAGAGCACGAGGATGACGTACCCGCGCAGCAGCAGGTGCCCCGTCGACTCGCGCTCCGGCGCGGTGGGAAGGGGGGCCACCGGGTGCTTGGTGTACTGGGCCATCGCGTTCAGGCTACCGCGACGGACGCGCGGCGATCCTGAGCGCCGCAGCGGGGCTCTACGCTGGGGGCATGCTGCTCGCGCTCACGAACGCCCCCCGCGACTACGCCTGGGGATCCGAGACCCTGCTGGCCGATCTGGAGGGGCGCACCCCGACGGGCGCACCGGAGGCCGAGGTGTGGTTCGGCGACCACCCCGGCGACCCGGCGGAGGTCGTGGGCGACGGCACGCTCGACCGCTTCACGGGCGGCACCCTGCCCTACCTGCTGAAGCTGCTCGCAGCCGGGAGCCCGCTGTCGATCCAGGTGCACCCGACGATCGAGCAGGCGAAGGCCGGGTGGGCGAAGGAGAGCGCACGGCCCCTCGACGACCCCGAGCGCAACTACCGGGACGACAACCACAAGCCCGAGCTCATCGTCGCGCTGAGCGAGCGCTTCGAGTCGCTGAGCGGATTGCGCCCCGTCGCCGAGTCGCTCCGGCTCCTCGACACGCTCGCGCCGGGACCGGGGGTTTCCCGGCTCCGGGAGCTCCTCCAGCAGGAGTCCGACCCGCTGGGCTCCGCGATCGGCTGGCTGCTCGGCGGCGACGCCCAGGCGGAGGTCGACGAGATCACGGCCGCCGTGATCGCCGCGGCCGCGGGCGAGGCGGGGGAGTGGACCGAGACGGTGCGGGCGGTCGCCGGCATCGCGGGGCACTACCCCGGCGACCCCGGCGTGGTGGTGGCGCTGCTGATGAACCACGTCGTGCTGCGCCGCGGTGAGGGCGTGTTCCTGCGGGCCGGGCTGCTGCACGCCTATCTCTCCGGTCTCGGTGTGGAGATCATGGCGGCGAGCGACAACGTGCTGCGCGGCGGACTGACCCCGAAGCGCATCGACGTCGCCGAGCTGCTGCACATCCTCGACACGACGACGGGCGAGGTGCCGGTGCTGCGTCCGCAGGACGGCCAGGCGATCACCGAGTACCCGGTGCCCGTGCCGGACTTCGCGCTGCGGCGGGTCGCGCTGGACGGCGAGCCGGTGACGCTCGCGGTGGACGGCCCGACGATGGTGCTCGCGACCTCGGGTGCGGTGCGGGTGGCCACGGCGACGGGGGAGGAGCTCACGGCGGCGGTCGGCACGGCGGTGTTCGCGGACGCCGAGGAGCGCACGCTCACCCTCGGTGGTGCGGGCGAGGCGTTCGTGGCGACGCCCGGGCGCTGACACGACCGCGACACGCCGACGGGCGTCCATGAACCTTCAAGAATCCGTTGAGGGTTTACGATCCGCGACTTGACCCGAGCGAATCACACCGGTGTAATTAGGTGAGCACGGCCCGCCAGGGGGGCGGTTTTTGAAGGGTTGGAGGTCGACATGACGGGTTACCGTTCCGATGTGCCGGAGAACTGGTTCGTCGATCCGGTCAACCTCGGTGTTCCCGGGGTTCGCCGGTCCGACCCGGACGACGACAACGCCCTCGCCTGGCAGAGCGACGCGCTCTGCTCGCAGACCGACCCGGAGGCCTTCTTCCCCGAGAAGGGCGGCTCGACGCGAGACGCCAAGCGCATCTGCACCGCGTGCGACGTCCGTGGCGAATGCCTCGAGTACGCGCTGAGCAATGACGAGCGCTTCGGCATCTGGGGCGGTCTCTCCGAGCGCGAGCGCCGCAAGCTCAAGCGCCGCGCCAGCTGAGGCGATCACGCCGCGCGGCTTCGCGGGCGCGCCGGGGTCCCTGACCCGACGCCGACGATCGCGCGCATAGGCTGACCACGTCATGCCAGCCCGAGTTCACGCCATCATCGTCGCGCGCCCCGGCCCCTCGGCCCGCGCGCAGCTGCTCCGCACACTCGACGCCGTGCGATCCCAGACGCTCGCCCCCGACGCCGTCACGCTCGTCCTGTGCGGGGATGCGGCGACCGCTCGCGAGAGCGAAGCCGTCGCGAACACGGTGGAGGGCATCATCGAGGCGCGGCCGTCGACCTCGTTCGCGGAGGCGATCGATCTCGCCAGGCCTCGGGTGCCGGAGGGGTCTGCGATCTGGCTGCTGGCCCAGGACACCGCCCCCCACCCGCGGGCGCTCGAACGACTCGTCGGCACGCTGGAGCGCTCGCCGTCCGCCGCGATCGTCGCCCCCAAGGTCGTGGCCACCGACAACGACCGGGAGATCGTGTCACTCGGTGTGAGCATGACCGCGCTCGGCCGATCGGTCGAGCTCGCCGCCGGGGAGCTCGACCAGGGGCAGCACGACCGCATGGACGATGCGCTCGGCGCCGACATCCGCGGCCTGCTGATCCGCGGGGAGGTGCGCGACGCGCTGCGGCCCGACCCGGCACTCGCGGGCGCCGACGAAGGACTCGACCTCGGGGTGCGCGCGAGT